>CAYWZD010000641.1:0-2440 GCA_964462755.1 uncultured Victivallales bacterium
AGAAATAAAGCGTCAAAACAAAAAAAAATGCATTTTTTCAGAAAATCCTGCTCAAAATGTTCCGGTCCGGCAAGGTTTTTCCCGGGGGGAACCATCTTCCGCCCGGCGATGCGCCCCTTTTGCAAAAAACGACAAATTCCATTCATGCGCATTGCTAAATACCGAAAAACGTGCTACATTACAGACGTTGTCATATCAGGAGATTCAACTTGAGCGGAAAAGCAAATAAAAATACTGTGAATGAACCCGAATTCCACGGCATGGTCCGGATCACCAGTCTGGGCTGTCCCAAGAATTTCGTCGATACGGAACTGGCGTCCGCCTCCTTCCTCTGCGAAGGGTTCGGACTGGCCGCGGACGATGAAAACGCGGATATCCAGTTCGTCAATACCTGCGCGTTCCTCCGGGAAGCCCGGAAGGAAGCGTCGTCCGTCATCCAGTCGCTGAAGAGCTGGAAACGGAAAAAGAAAGGCCGCCTGATTCTCGTCGCGGGCTGTTTCGTCGAATGGGCCAAAAAGGAGGACCTCGCCGAATTTCCGTTCGTCGATTCCTGGATTTCCATCGATTCCGCGGCGGACGCCGGAAAGATCGCGCTTTCCCTGCTGAACGGCGTCCCGTATGTCCCGGAGAAAAAGAAAACGCCGAAATACCTGTATTCCCATGAAACGCCGCGCGTCCAGCTCACGCCGCAGCACTATGCCTACATCAAGATCGCGGACGGCTGCGACAACCGCTGCACCTACTGCATGATTCCCTCCATCCGCGGACCTCTGCGTTCAAGGACAGCCGAATCGGTGGTCAAGGAGGCGAAAGCCCTGGTCAAGGCCGGCGTGAAGGAGCTCATTCTGATCGCTCAGGACAGCGGCGCTTTCGGCCGGGACGTCCATGGAAAGCCCTGTCTGGCGGAACTCCTCCGCAAGCTGGACAAACTGCCGGGGGACTTCCGTCTGCGCCTGATGTATCTCCATCCGGCCAGCGTCACGCCGGAACTGCTGGACGCCCTGAAGAAATCCGCCCGGCTGATCCGATGTGTGGAAATGCCGATCCAGCATATTGCCGATTCCGTCTTGCGTGCGATGAACCGCAAAGTTTTCGAGGAACGCACGCGGGAAGTCATTTCCGAAATCCGCGCCGCCGGGTATTCCATCCGGACCACGCTTCTGACGGGATTCCCCGGGGAAACGGAAGCGGACTTCCGGAAACTGGCGGAATTCGTCAAGGAAGTGCGTTTCGAACGTCTCGGGGCCTTCGCCTACTCGAAAGAGGAAGGCACGCCCGCGGCGGATCTTCCGGACCAGATTTCCTCCGCGCTGGCGGAAAAACGGCGCGGCGCACTGCTGGGAATCCAGAAAGTCATCTCGCTGGAAAACAACCGCGCATTGGTCGGCACGGAAACGGATGTAATCGTGGATGACGTCGTCAGCCGCTCCCGCGCGGTCGGGCGGACTCTTTCCGATGCGCCGGACATCGACAACCGGGTCTCCCTCCGGACCAGGCGCATGCTCAAACAGGGAGACATTGTGCGCGCCACCGTAACCAGAGCCTCCGAGTATGAAATTGAAGCAACCGTTTCCTGAAGGAAAAACGACCCTATGAGTTTCATTAAAAATCTCCCGAACCGCTTGACTATCAGCCGGATCATCATGATCTTCATTTTCGTGGTCTTCGCCAATATTTCCGCGGACAAGATCAACTTCGTCAGTATCCCCGGCGAGGTGTCGGACACCTGCCACATGATCGCCTTCATCATCGCGATTCTGGCGGGCCTGACCGACTTTCTGGATGGAAAAATCGCCCGTAAATACAAGTGCGAAAGCGACTTCGGACGTCTGATGGACCCCGTGGCGGACAAGATTTTCATTGCGGCGGTGTTCGTCATGCTGGCGGACTACCGGATCATCCCGGCCTGGATCGTGGTGGTCGTGCTCTCGCGCGAGTTCCTCGTGACCGGCCTCCGCCTGATCGCCATCAGCGACGGCGTCGTCATTTCCGCCGACAAGTCCGGCAAGCTCAAGACAGCGTTCCAGATGTTCACGCTGCTGATCGGCGGAGCCGGCTGGGTCCGCCTCTTCGGATTCAACATTTTCGATCCGACCCTCTGGAAGTTATGGTATGGCCTCCTTCTGGCCGTCACCTTCTTCACCATCTATTCCGGGGTCTCCTACTTCGTCAAAAACTACAAACTGATCCAGAACAAATTCTGATATGGAAGAAGTCAACGACAGCCGCAAGGAAAATAACGCCGCGGACATACCGGTCACGGCTTATCTGGTGGGGGTGCTGGAACAGCATTCCTCCCCTGCCGCCGCCCGGGAATATCTGGAGGAGCTCCGGGAGCTGGTCAACACCCTCGGGATTCCTGTCTGCGGCGAAATGATGGCGCCGATCCGCCAGATCAACCCGAAATTCTACGTCGGGTCCGGCAAGCTCGAGGAAATCC
>CAYWZD010000642.1:0-2417 GCA_964462755.1 uncultured Victivallales bacterium
GGATGAAAACGCCGTTGCCCGGATGGACAAGTTCCGGAACCGGCTCAAACGGAAGCAATTCCGGATTCTGTTCCTGTTCCCGGAGGGAATCTCTTTCCTGGAAAACTACCGGGTGGACAAGGTCATTGCTTTTGAACTCTCTCCCCCCGAATATGAAAAGCTCCTGCGGAAGTGCGGAGAACTCCGGCTTCCCCTTTCCGCCAGCGGGGAAACTGCGCAGCCATGGCGTCCGTGAATCGGCTTCATCCCGGAAATTCGATCGGAATTGGGTGCTTTTTCCGGTTCACGATCAGGTAAATGATGCTTGCGAAGATCGCGCCGAGACCGTCGGCCAGCATGTCTTTCTGGGCGTCCCAGACATCCCCCTGCGATCCGAGGAACGCGGCTCCAGCCGTCGGATCAGAGAATTCAGCATACAGCCATTCAATGATTTCGAAGATGGCCGAGAATCCGAAGACTCCCATGATGACGGCGAACACCATGAATCCCCGGTTTCGGATTAGCCGGCTTCTTTCGATCATCTCCAGAACGATGAAGGCGAAGGTCCCGACCAGGAAATGGCACACCCGGTCGAAGTGATTGCGGCGGAATCCGAAGAAATCGGTGATCCAGTCGAACGGGACCCGTTCAAACGTGTAATGCCCTCCGACGGTATGGAGGACGATCCAGCTCCATGCTAAGAAATAGGCAAGATTCGAGAACCGGAAGCCTTTCGCATACAGAACGGCCAGAACGGCCGCGGCCGTTACTGAAAAGATGTTTTCCGAAAGCCATACGGCACGGTTGTGCGGATGGATTGCCAGCACGGCGAACTCGATCATGTACAACGCGAAAAGGATAACCGGAAAGAGCCTTGCCTGAATTCTGTTGTCTGAACCCATGATGATTCCCCCTCATGAAAGGTTCCCATACAATACAGTCGGTTTTTTTTCCTTCAAGGGAGAAAAGTGCGTTTGAATATCGGCGCCACTTCCGGGCGTATTCATCAGGTGCGGGGAATTCCGCAAGACTTCTTCTGCGTATTCATACTGAAAATTATCCTGTGTATTTTTCGGGATTCCCCTTGATTTCCGGTTTTGGTCATGTAGATTTTCCTAAATACAAAATCAGGAGGCTGTGCCATGGGATTGGGTTTTTCCGAAATTCTGCTGATTGTCATCGTAGTCATTCTGCTCTTCGGCGCCAAGAAGATCCCGGAACTTGCACGCGCTCTCGGACGCGCCAGCTACGAATTCAAGAAGGCTAAGGAAGATCTGGTCAACGAGACCAGGGAACTGGCTGAGGCGTCTGAAAAGAAGGCGGCCGCGGAAGCCGCCTCCAAAAAGGAACCGGCGGCTGCTGCCAAAACGGATCAGCCGGAATCCAAATAATTGATCGGGGCGTGACCGGAATGGAGAACGACAAGGAGACGAATACTCCGGGTTTTCTGGACCATCTGGATGCTCTCCGGTCGGTTCTGCTGAAAATCATCCTTGTTTACGGACTGTTCTGTCTGCCGGGATGGTATTATTCGCAGAAAATGCTGGATCTGTTGCTGGACTATGCGGCTCCGCCCGGTTTTACGCTCCATTATTTCACGATGATGGAGCCGTTCATGACCCGCCTGAAAATCATGATGGTGACGGCTTTCGCCGGAACGCTTCCCTTTGCCCTGTGGTGGCTGTGGGGATTCATCTCTCCGGGGCTGACTCCGGACGAGCGGAAGACTTTGCGGACGCCCGCCCTTTCGATGCTCTTTCTGGCCGCGCTGGGAGCGGCGGTATGCCTGTTCCTGCTGGTTCCCGCGCTGGTGGCGTTTTCGCTCTCCTTTGCGGGACCGGACATGAAGCCGGTCATCGGAATCGGCAGTTTCGTATCGCTGATTCTGGTGGTGACGCTTGCGGGAATGCTGCTTTTTCAGTTTCCGGTGGTGCTCCTGATTCTTTTGACTACGGGAATCGTGAGTGTGGATACGATCCGCAAGAAGCGTTCCCACGTGATTGTGATCATTCTCATTCTGGCCGCGATATTGTCGCCGCCGGATGTATTCAGCCAGCTCGTTCTGGCGATTCCGACTTATCTGCTGTTCGAGGCCAGTCTGCTGGTGTTCGTCTGGCGTTCCCGCAAAAACAAGGCCGGATACGAGCTCTACGAGGACGCGGAAGATGAAAAAAATGATCCGGAACAATAACCACTACAGGAGGTGGATATGGACAGACGCGATTTTTTGAAGACGACGGCGGCGTTGGCCGCGCTCGGGGTTGTGGCGAAGCTGGCCGGACCCCTGAAGGCTGAAACGCCTGCGAAACCTGCTTCCGCATCGGCGTCCGGCGAACCTGACATGGTGGCCGTCAAGGGCGGCGAACCGGGACAGATGTTCGACCTGGCCATCCGTGAACTCGGCGGAATGAAGAACTTCGTGAAAAAAGGCCAGACGG
>CAYWZD010000643.1:0-2417 GCA_964462755.1 uncultured Victivallales bacterium
ATCCGCGGAAGGTGTACGGCAGCAGCGGAGCCATCATGGAATTGTAGAGGAAGGCAGGATACCCGCGTGACTGTTTGATGTCTGCCGGAATTTTCAGTGCCGCGGGAAAATCCGGAGTGCTCCCGATCAGTTTTCCATCCGCACTGTCTTTTTTCGCCTTGGCGAGCCAGCTTTCCGTCCTGGAAATGATGTCAGCCGTAAGTTTCTTGTTCTCCGGAGTGCCGACGATCCGGGACTGGACGGCCTCATGGATCGGCTTCAGGGAAGGAACCGCCGCAAAACCGCTGGGCGCTGTCCAGGGTTCGATTCTCGTGCCTCCCCAGCTCACATGAACCAGTCCGACAGGGACTTTCAAATCCTTCAGGAGTTCTACGCCGAAGAAGTAGGCGACCGCCGAAAATCCGACAACGGTTTCCGGATTACAGACCGTCCAGGAAGCCGTCAGATTTTTCCGGGGGGTCGCCGCCGCCTGATAGTTGCTCCCATGGTAGAGGCGCAAATTCGGGTAGTTCGCCGCGGCAATCTCTTTTTCCGCATTGACAACATTCCGCACTCTCCATTCCATGTTGGACTGTCCGGAACAGAGCCAGACTTCTCCCACCATCACATTGGAAAACGTGACGGGCGTTCCTTTCCCTTCGATCTTCATCTCATACGGACCGCCCGCCTCCATCGCGGGAAACTCAACCGTCCATTCCCCCTCCGCGGAAGCGTTTCCCTTTGCGGTTTTATCCGCAAAACGGACGGTCACTTCCGTTCCGGCGGGAGCGGTCCCGGAAATCCGGATCGGCTTGCTCCGTTGAAGGACCATATTGCTGGAAAAGATTTTATACGGCTGTATATCCTGTGCATAAGCGAAACAGACGCAAAACATGACAAGCAATCCGACGGAAATCCGTGAAAAACACATGAGAACTCTCCTCTATTGTTATTGAAAAAAGAATTCAGTCTCCCGGTTATTGGTTGATCAGCGAAAGAAAACGGGCATACGCCTTGTCGTATTTGTCGCGGTTCTGATCCTTCACCTCGAAGATCACCGGAGTGAACGAAGCGCGGACCACATCGCGAGCGGACGCCAGATCGGCGACCGTGCCGTGGGCCATGGCCTGCGAAAGGATGTTTCCGGTCGCGGTGGCTTCCACGGGGCCGGCGATCACCTTCACGTTGCAGATGTCCGTGGCGATCTGCATGAGGACCGAGGCATTGGAACCGCCGCCCACGATGTTGAGACAGTCGCAGTCCGATCCGGTGAGCTTCCGCAGTTCCTCCAGCTTGGCGCGGAAACAGAGTCCCAGCGAATCGTAGATGCAGCGGATCGTCTCCGCGTCGGTCGGCGTCCCCTGCCCTGTCTTTTCGCAGTATTTCCGGATCTTGGAAGCCATGTCGCCGGGCGAAAGGAATTCGCGGTAATTGGGATTGACGATGAACTTCAGGCCCTCGGATTCGCGGGCCATCTTGTCGATCACGCTCCAAGGCATCTTTTCGCCGTCGCGCAGAGCCCAGTCCGCGCGGAGCTCCTGGGCCAGCCACATGCCGATGATATTGGTCAGGAAACGGATTTTGCCGTTCAGTCCGCCTTCGTTGGTGAAGGACGCCTTGCGTGCCGCCTCCGTCAGGACCGGAGCCTCCAGTTCCGCCCCGAAGAGCGCCCACGTGCCGCAACTGATGTAAACCCAGTTTTTGTCGGCGGGAGCCGGAACGGACGCAACCGCGGAGGCGGTGTCATGGCTGCCCACCTTGCAGACCTCGATCTGCGGACATCCCAGTTCGGCGGCGAGTTCGCTGCGGAGCTTGCCGACCACGGTGGACGGCGGGGTGAGTCTCGGGAAGAATTCCTTGCGGAAACCGAGTTTTTCGATGGTTTCCCAATCCCAGTTGCGGGTCTTGGCGTCCAGAAGGTTGGACGTGCTGGCTTCCGTATATTCGCAGGTCCGGTCGCCGCAGAAAAGATACGCGATGGCGTCGGGAATCAGCAGCAGGGAATTGCCGTCCGCGAAATCCTCCGCATGGGCCTTGCGATGGGCGTAGAGCTGATAGATGGTATTGAGCTGCATCAGCTGCATCCCGGTGCGCGAATACAGTTCCGCTTCGGGAACGACCTTAAAGACTTCTTCCGGAACGTTGTCAGTGCGTGAATCGCGGTAGTTGTAGGGATCGCGGGTGAAGGAGCCGTCCGGTTTCAGGATCACATAGTCCACTCCCCATGTGTCGATTCCCATGCTCTTTATGTCCGGATATTTTGCCAGCGATTTGCGGACGCCCTCCTTCAGTTCGGCGAAAATGTGCGCCAGATCCCAGTAGAGGGAGTTTCCGCGCCGGGTGGGTCCGTTCTCGAAGCGGTGCATCTCTTCCAGATGAAGGATTCCGTTTTCCAGAGTTCCGACGATTGCGCGTCCGCTGGAGGCGCCGATATCGAT
>CAYWZD010000644.1:0-2417 GCA_964462755.1 uncultured Victivallales bacterium
CGGCAGGTGTAATAATCGGTGGAACGCGCACTCCGGTAGTTCAGATTGTAAAGGGTGCCGTCCTCATTGAGCATCTCCCCGAAACGGAATGTATACAGACGTCCCTCATATCCTTTGAGTTTCACGCGCATACGTCCGGAGATGTTCTGCCCGAAATCCCAGATGGCAACGTCCTTGCGCGGATTCAGCACCCGGACCGGCTTGAGTTCCATGATCCGGCGGACCGGCGGACAGCATTTCGCGATCAGCGCGGGAATGGCGGAAACACCTTCCCCGACCGTCGCGGAACGCCACGCGGAATCGTCGAAGCCGGAAAGATCCCAGCCGGGCATCTCCAGACGGGCATCATAGTTTTCGCCGTCGTAAATGTCGGAGGAGAGGATCGGACCGGTCGCAGTCTTCCAGCCTTTCCCGGAAACGACGCGCATCGAAGAACCGTCCGTGAAAGAAATCTCCAGCTGGAACAGCAGTTCGGGACGGTCGCCGTAGGTGTTGCGTTTGCGTCCGCTCAAATACCCGCAATACCAGCCGTCGCCGAGAACGGCCCCGGCCGCATTGACGCCCGGTTGAATCAGTTCCGTCACATCATAAGTCATGAACTGAATCTGCTGACGGAAATCCGTCCAGCCGGGGACGAAGTGGTCATTCCCGACGCGCCGGCCATTCAACCGCGCCTCGAAGAGCCCGCGCGCGGTGATGTAGAGGCGCGCCTGTGCAATTTCCTTCTCCACATGGAATTCCCGACGGAAATACGGACACGGAGCGGAACTGGACGGATTGTTGCCATCGAAAAAGATCCATTTCGCGTTCCAGTCGGCGGGTTCCAGCAAACTGACCTCGAAAGAGGCGGTTTCGCCCGGAGGGAGTTCACATCCGGTCTCATCCCGGAGAAAGACACGCCAGAAAACCTTTTGTCTCGATTCCAACGGAGCGCCGCCCCAGGGGATTTCGAGAGAACGCTCCGACTCCACCCATCCGGAATCCCAGAGATCGGGAGAGTTTTCCAGCAGTGCGGATGATGACGCGGCCTGAATCCGGTAGGCACTCTGTTTTGTGCCGGGACGTCCGGACGCCATCCGCCAGGAAAGACGCGGAATTCGCGCCGCGATCCACGCGGGGGATTTCAACCGGGCCTCCACCCGAAGGTCGCAAGCACCGGTGAAAGTAGCAATATCTGTTATTTCCATTGATTTCATGTTGACAATTCCATTTCTGTCTCTTATATTGTTTTCATGCTCTGTTCATATTATATTCCATAAATAAAAAACTGCTTGAACAAACTGTCTTTATTATAGCACAATCTGTCTGAAATTCAAAAAAAGGATATCGTCATGCAAATCAAAATACAGACAGAGCTGTATGGGAACAATTATTTCAGGGGAACCGACCTCCCTCTGAAAATTTTCATGCATGACTACAAATCCGCAACCGATAAATGGCACCGGCACAATGAATTTTATGAACTGGTCATCGTCTGCAGCGGAACCGCACATAATGAAAACTCGCGTCGGAGCGAACCGGTCCGCGCTGGCAACGTATTTCTTTTTCCGCCCGGCTCCGTCCACCGCTACACAGGGATCAGAAACTTCTGCCACTACAATATCCTCTTCCAGCCGTCGCTCCTGAAAATCGACCAGGTGAATCTCGCCTCCCTGCCGGGCTATCCGCTTCTCTTCCAGTTTCAGTTCGAAGGGGAAGACCGTTGCTCTCCTCTGCTTTCCGTGGACGAAACCGTTCTTTCGAGGCTGGTCTCCATGATCGAAACCATCCGGAACGAATGCGCAATGTGTACGGCCGGCTGGAGAGAGTCCGCCTATTTCGAGTTCATGAGAATGCTTGTGTGCCTCCTGCGTTATTGTGTTCCGCAGGACGTCGGGATCGGCCAGAATGCCTTCCAGATCGGACGCGCCATCCGCATCATGGAGAAGGATTGCACACGGCCATTCACGTTGAAGTCACTGGCGGACGAGGTTCACATGTCGCCCAGCAGTTTCCGGCACCATTTCACGGAAATCACAGGAATTCCGCCCGGAGAATATCTGCTCACCCTCCGGATTCGGAAAGCCATTCTGATGCTGACGTCCCCCACATCGGTTACAAGCGTCGCCCTGCAGTCAGGCTTCCGCGACAACAATTATTTTTCGCGCCAGTTCAGGAAGAGGACGGGACTCTCCCCCAGCGAATTCCAGAAGAAATACAGAAACATGCAGATCACCGTGCAGGACCTGCTGACAAGAATCTCCCCCACACCATAAAAAAATCCCGGACCCTTCCGGAGTCCGGGGGTAACGCTGTTACAAAAGATTATCCTTCAGCGCGGACGGCGCCGTCTTTCTCCAACTTTTCATCAAGGGATACCAGAGTTTCGCCGTTCTTATGATGTTTGCGCTTATCCAGATATTTGCGAGCCTGCGTGG
>CAYWZD010000645.1:0-2416 GCA_964462755.1 uncultured Victivallales bacterium
AATTCACAAAATATTATCCCCTCACGGATACCGTCGCCTGCGCCGATATGATCGACGTGATTCGCTTCATCCAGAAGGATTACACCCGCATTTACCAGACAAAGAATCCTGATTCAAAACTCTCCGGGCGTGCCCTCCGGAAAGCCGTGCTGGAAACCCTCAACAACGACTGGAGCACCTCCTTCGAAACTGTCTACAACATGAATTTCGATCGCGAAGTGCAAGCGCCGCTGGATTTTCAGGGATGGTTCCCGAAAACCTCCGAACCCCGTTTTCAGGCGTTCCTCCGTTTCAAGGAACAGCAACAGAAACTCTATCAGCCCGCCGGTCTCGTCGTGCCGTATTCCATGCGCGCCGTATGGTATAAATTCCTCCAGAGCGAATTCGTCTCCCTCCGCTGCGGTCATACCTTCACCATCGCGGACTACAACCGCATGGCAGGCACGAATTATACGGATCTCCCGAGGACTCCGTTCCCCATCCCCGATTCCTTCGGAAAACCCATGCTCGAGCTGTGGAACATCTTCCTGAAGGAATACTATCCATTGCGTCTCGTCCGTCTCAAAGTCACGCCCGAACTCGAAAATGGCTTTCGGGATTCCGCAAAGGCCGCCCTCAAGGACCTGAAAATCGCCAACCAGATCCTCGGCACGAACTTCAAGTCGTGGGAAGAATTCAAACTTCTGCCCGTCCCGTCCGACAAACCCGAAGACGCCAAGATGCTCGCCCTCTGGCGCAACTTTGCAAAAACACTGCCGCTCGCTTCCCGCGAATACACCTCCTCCGAGCAGGCATTCCAGAATTTCGTTCTCAAAAAATACGGTTCGGTGGACGGCGTCAACAAAGCCTACGGCACCAATTACAAACTCAAGGAGGAAATTTTCCCGCCCTTCCACGCGGCCTATATCGAAACTTTCTTCAAGAACCAGTATTCCATGACCCTTCGTCCGATCACACGCAACTATTCGCTTGTGGGCGATTACCTGCTCTTCAACGGCAACGCCGTGCTCGTCACCGTGGGACTCATCCTGCTGACATTGTTCTTCACGCTCACGGTCAACCCGCTGGCGGCTTACGCCCTCAGCCGATTCAGTCTGCGCGGACACGACAAAATCATCCTTTTCATGCTCGCCACGATGGCCTTTCCGACGATGGTTTCGGCGATCCCCGCCTATCTCCTGCTCCGCGACTTCGGACTCCTCAACACCATGTGGGCGCTCGTCCTTCCGGGCGCGGCCAACGGCATGAGCATCTTCATCCTCAAGGGCTTTTTCGACAGTCTCCCGATGGAACTTTTCGAGGCGGCCACCATCGACGGCGCTTCCGAATTCCAGATCTTCCGAGTCGTCGCCATGCCGCTCGTGAAACCGATCCTTGCGATCAACTCCCTGACCGCGTTCATGGTCGCCTACAACGGCTGGGAATGGGCCTTGATCATCTGTCAGGACAAGAACATGTGGACCATTGCCGTCTGGATGTATCAGGCCAGCATGTGGTGGGGCAATTCGCCGTGGCTGGTGAGCGCGGGCTTCATCCTGACCTCGATCCCGACCCTGATCGTCTTCCTCTCCTGCCAGAAGATCATCCTCCGCGGCATCGTCATCCCCACCATGAAATGAAAAACGCCCGGATCTCCGGGCGCAATGTATCGAAAAGCCGACGGGATGGACTCAGCCTCCACCTTGTTTTTTTGGGTCTTCACGAGAATTTATGGGTAAGTTAATGGAAGGAGATACATCAGAACCTGTCGTCAATCAAGCGTCAATCCGGCATAATCGGTCGCTTCGCTCCCTTTTATTCCGTTTGCCGCTTGACAGTCGCCAGAACCTGATGTGAATACAGCAGTTGCTGGTTTGGGGAAAAATGAAATTTTTCTTCCAAACCATTTTGGAAACAAGAAGCGCATGGCGTAATATTTTGTCGCCAAACATTCTATTACGAGGACCCATGCGCCTGAAAACTATACTCAATAATGGTCTGAATTTCAAATGCTTGACGGTCTTCGCCTCCTCAGGGACGATCTGCAGTTTCTTCGTGTCCGGATCGGGCTTGTAACCCAGCATCGGAACCCCGCCGCAGAACTTGCCGTGCTTCTTGCTGGCGGCGATCTTGTCGCGGATTCGCTCGGCGATGATCTCCCGTTCGTATTGCGCGAAGGAGATCAGGATGTTGAGCATCATGCGCCCGGAACTCGTGCTTGTGTTGATTTCCTGCGTGACCGCGCAGAACGACACGCCGTGGCGGTCGAAGAATGCCTGCAAGTCGGCAAAGTCGATCAGCGAACGGGAAAGGCGATCCAGCTTATAAATCACCACCATGTCGATTTTTCCCGCCTCGATGTCCGACATCAGACGCTTCAGCGCCGGACGTTCCATGTTTCCGCCCGACCAGCCCCCGTCGTCGTAGCGTTCCGGAA
>CAYWZD010000646.1:0-2415 GCA_964462755.1 uncultured Victivallales bacterium
CGGTTCCAGAGAATGGAGGCCGCCTTCGTAGTATTTTGCCGTAACCGTTTTTCCGAGTTCCCTCAGGCATGATTCCAATGCTCGTGCGTGAGTATTGCACGAAACGTTTTCGTCGGCCGTGCCGTGTTCCATGAAAACGGAACACCGGATCATCCGGGCGTGTTCAATGACGTTGCGAACGGAAAGTTCTTCCGCTGAGAAGGAGCGTCCGGCGATTGCAATCTTGTGTTCGTCCAGATGTGTCATGGCGGACGATGTGTAAATGAATGCAAAGGTGTCCGGCGCGAAAATCGAACTCAGCAGAACGATATGTCCGCCCTGGCTGCCGCCATAGGCGAAAATCCGTTTCCGGTTGACGCCCGGATAGAGTTCCAACGCTTTTCGGAGAGCGTTGAGGGTGTCGAAAACCTGCATGAAACCGGCATCGTAGGGAAGGTCCCATCCGAGGCCGCGCACCGGGTCGAAATCATATCCGCTCTGGCGATATTCGGGCGAAACGCAGACCAGATTGAAGGCATCGGCGGTGAACTCCATTTTATCCTGATGCTGAAAGCGGTTTCCGCCCCAGCCGTGGCAGAACAGCATGACGCCGGTGTTTTTGTCCGGTTTGTCCGGCGCGATGACCAGCGCCGTGACCGGTTTCGGATAGGGGTCCGCGTTGACGGAATGAAATGTGAACTCGAACCGTTTCATTTTTCCAGCTCCAGAACGCGGATTGCGTTTTTCCGTGCCACTTTTTGGAAGACCGTTTCGGAAAGGTCGCCGGTTTTGCGAAGATCGAGGAGAAAATCAGCCAGAGGCCGGAGCGTGGGCATGGTCGGCTGGCAGATATCCGTCCCGAAGAAAAGACGGTCCTGAAATTCGTTCAGGAACTTGACCGCATATTTACGGTCCCGTTTGAGCGCATTACAGCCGGAACCCGCGGAAAGGTCGCCGTAGAGATTTTCGTATTTCCGCATCAGTTGCGGAACACGTCCTTCCGTGACTTCTCCCGTTGGATATCCGAACCGGTCTTCAACGGATCTGATGGTGCTCATTTCCGCCCAGAAGGTCTGGGAATGCCCGAAGAATTTGAGTTTCGGAAAACGTTTCAGGGATTCTTCGAGCTGGGGCAGTCCGGAATCATCGACCAGCCCGTAGGAATAACCGACATAAGGAGAAAGATGAAAGGTCAGCGGCAACCCGGCGATTTCGGCGCAGCGGAACAAATTCTGAACCTTCGGATCGAGGATCGGCAGATTTGCGCAGACTTCCCCGACGCCCTTGCAGCCTTTATCGCGGTAATACCCGAGCAATTTGTCCAGCGGCGCATTCCAGGAGTTCGTCATGGCGCGGGGATCGATGTTGCAGAACGGAATGAAGCGTCCGCCGTATTTCTCCGCGAGTTCGAGTACCTCTTCATTGGATTGAGGAATATAGGCGCACTCGGGATTGCAGCCGGGCAGAACACATGCGCGTTCGATTTCAATGCCGTCATAGGCCTTCAGGAGCTGTTCCGGGCTTGCATAAGTCTGGTTGTCTCCGGTGATCCGTGGCATTCCGGCGATTCTTCTTGTGTGAACATGAATGTCGATGAACATGATGACGTTTCCTGTTTATTTTTTCTCGACGTAATCGCGTGTGATTCCATATTTCCGATTGTGAACTCCGGGCGCCCATCCGTGCATTTGCGCATAGATATCCATGAAGTCCTTGCTCCGGAGAATCACGGTCTGGCAATCGATCCGTTCCGCGCCGAGCTTTTCGAAGTCATCGGCGAAGTTGGGACACATGAAGCGGTATTCGAGTTCGAAGGAATCGGGCAATTCCGGAAGGGGAGCCGTCTGCACATTCTTCAAAGCTTTTTCCGCCGTCTTCGCCAGTTCCTCCCGCACGGAGACCGGGTTCCGGTTGATGACGGTATAGCGTGAAACCGCATTCTTGGTAACGACGGTTTCCAGTTTTTCTCCGAGGAATTTTCGTGCTTCGGCACACGCCGCGCGGTCGCCCGACACCAGAATGGTCGGCACGCGGAAATAAGCCGCGAGGAGCGCTTGGATTCCGATTTCGCCGATCGGCTTCCCGTTGAGGCGCATGCCGGCGATGCTGTGGCTGGAGAATGTATGGTTCATGTAGGCGTTCTCCGTTCCCTGCAATGCGTGGGTGCCGAGCTGAACGGCGGCGTCGTAGGAAGCGTCCAGCAGATTTGTCCGGAGAATGGGCGAACCGATGGTGGCAAGCGAAGCCGCCGGATGAAGCGCCGTGATGTCGATGCTGTTGCTTCCGCCGTGGCCGTCCCAGACGACGATCTCGCCGGCTCCGGCACGGACCAGACCTTCCACGCAGGCGTTGACTTCATCCGTGAGGAGCTTTCCGGCTGTGGATTCGTTGACGATTCTGTTGCCGATGGAGTCGGCCCGTCCGTTGACTCCGCTG
>CAYWZD010000647.1:0-2413 GCA_964462755.1 uncultured Victivallales bacterium
TTGTCGTCGCCGTGTCCGCGCACGGGATAGATCATCACGACCGGAGATTCCCGGACCATTTCCGGAAGGTCGCCTTTCCGCGGTATGGCCGGATCGTCCGCGATCCAGTCGCGGTAAACGGCGCAGGCGTTGTGCCAGTCGCCTTCGAACGCGCCGAACACGTAGTCGAATGTGGATTGGTAGGGAGCTGTTCCGCCGCAGAAGGTCTGGAGGCTGAGACGACAGCTTCCACCCTTTTGAGGGGCGAATTCGACCGCTTTCGTGCCGTGTGAAAAATCGTGTGCGCCGAAATAGAGAGACACGCCGTCTTTTTCCCACGAAAGAAACTGCATCGGACAGACGCCGGGATAGTAGCCGCCCTCGCTGTAGGCGATCCCTTCCGTGCGACCGAGGAATCCGAGGACATGATAGCGGCTCCAGGGCGAGGCTTCCCGCGCCTCCGGACGGTCGATCAGGACGCCCTCCGCGTGCGGCCAGAAGATCCGGCCGTCCGCCGGGACGACGATCTGGGGAACGTCGATCCATTCCAGCAGAAAACCGGATGGAATGTTCTTCACCTCCGGACGAAAATGGAAGAAGCCTTTTTCCACACGGATTGCGGTGCGGATTTCCAGTGCGGAAAAGCGCAGGTGTCCGGAATGGCGGAAGGCGAGGGCGTTCCCGCCGTTCGCTTCGTATTCGAACCGGAAGTCGCCGGACGAAAGAATTTCAAGGTCGCCCGCGTCGCTGCGCAATCCCAGTGTGAAGAAGTGTTCCGCGGGGACAAGCATTTTTTTGTCTCCGAAGGTGCATGACGCCACCGCTCCGGTTTTCATGCAAAAGGACAAAACACAAGCGGACGTATTCAAGGATATGGTGTCGAACATTCTATTCCTCTGTTTTATAGAGTTGGGGTCCGGGGTTTATTATAAGATGGATGTGAACAAAAAACAAGAAGAGAACTGCGTGATTTTTTTGCAAACGCATTGTTCTGTTCGTTGAGAAAAATGTTTCAGCTTTATCATGAAATGAGTTTGAAATACAGGCGGGACGAAGTTTTTTTCTTGTGCAAAAAAGAGGGGCTGGAAGGTTGTGAATCTTGACTTCTTCCGTCAGGGCTGTACATTAGTCCGGACGATTGAAACGCAGAGAGCCCGGAGAAGGAAATCGTGATGAAAAAAGTCAGATTGACGGATATCGCTTCAGAAGCGGGGGTGTCCGTTCAGCATGTGTCGCGGGTACTGACGGGAAACGGAAGGGCGGGGGAGGGAACGAGGGCGCGGGTCCTTGCGCTTGCCCGCCGGATGGGCTACCTCGATTCGTCCGGAACCGGCCGTGTCGCCGTGCTTTCTCCCGACGGCGGGCTGGATGACTGGAACGTGCTGTGCCTTGAAGTCCTGCGCGCACATGGAGTGAATGGAGTCCTGTTTCCTTTCCGGGAGTTCACGGTGCATGATGAACGTTATTTTGACGCGGCGATCTATCTGAATGGCGTCGCCCCTCTGGAACAGCTCTGGTATACGAATTTCCGCATCCCCCTGATTGCGGTCAATCAGTATGGGAGTGCTCTGGAACGGATCGAGTCCGTTCAGCCGGACGCGGATGGAGAAATGAGGATGGCCGTCGAGCATTTGGCTGAACTCGGACATCGCAAGATCGCGCGTCTGCGTCCGGTAGATTTTTCGATTCCGAAAAAGAATATCACTCGGGGCGAGGCGGGTTTTTTCAGGGCGGCGGAAGAAATGGGAATCCGGGAATATGTCCGCAATGAAATGTATGAGCCGCTGGAAAAAGTGAGGGAAATCATTCCGCATCTGTTGACGGAAGGATTTACCGCGTTCATTGTCGTGACCGATCCGCACCACCGGCGGATTCTGGATATTTTTCAACATTGCGGGAAACGCATTCCGGAAGATGTTTCGCTGATTGTATACGAGCTCAATCTGCCGCCTGAACTCGGGCTGACTTCCATCCGGATCGACAACCGGAATGTGGTGGAAACCGCGGTCCGGCTTCTGCTGGAGAAATTGAAAGGACGTCCGATTCCGCTTCAGACCATCCTTCCCGGCAGACTCAATATCCGCCGTTCGACGGGGAGGGCGTCTTCATGAAACCACGACTGCGCGATATTGCCGGCACGCTCGGAATTTCCGTTTCCCATGTGTCCCGGGCACTTTCCAACAAATACGGCGTTGCCCCGGAACTGCGGGATGCCGTCCTTGCCGAAGCCCGGAAAAGGGATTACCGGAACGAGTCCGGCAGACATTTCCGGAAGGTGGCGATCGTGTTTCATGATACGGGTGAAAATGCTGTTGCCCGGATGGAAAAGCTCCGGGGGCGGCTCCGGCGGAAAAAATACCGTCTCCTGTTTCTTCTTCCGGAGGGAATCGATTTTCTGGACTCCTACCGGGTGGATGAAGTCATTGCGTTCGAA
>CAYWZD010000648.1:0-2406 GCA_964462755.1 uncultured Victivallales bacterium
AAACCGCCATGCCGGCGAACATGATGATGGCGAAACCGCCTTTGGTCGCCGATACACCGTCGTCCGCCCAGCGGGCCTTGAAGATATAAGCGAACACGACGAAATACACGCTGAGCATCATCAGCGGCTGGGCAAAACTCCACAGAATCCCCAGGAATGAACCGCGGTAGCGGGACTGAATATTCCTTACGACCAGCTGCTGAAAAAGATACCAGTTGTCCTTGATGATACGGACCCCCAGCATCGGGTCAAAAAATTGATTCCACTTCATAGATAGACAATTCCAATCGATTATGCTATTCAAACAATATAGCACATCTTGAGCTTGGATTCAAATTTCGCTTTATGGAAAAAACGGAGAAAGAACAGGCGGCGCATGCGTCATGTGGAAATCTTTGAAGACGGCAAATAAGTTTGCCGGGGTGCAGGGAAATCTTCCCTGCCGAGGAGCTTGAGGGCGAGGAGCCCTAATGCACTTTGCATTTGCGGCGGCGGTTCCACCGCTGACGGACGAGCTCCGTAAGGAGCGAGAGCCGCCGCTCCCGTAAGGTTGCCTTTGGGGGAACGCCCGGAGCTCTCGAACTTGCCGTTCCGGCAAATTCTCGTCCTTAAGCGGGGGTACCGCTCCGGACGGGGATTTCGTGCTCTGCACGACCAGCCTTCGCGGCTGGACCTCGGCAATACTGGGAGTATTGCATGACACTCTTTTCAGAAACACAAAATCCCGACTGTCGCCATAGCAAGCTTCCCGAAATCTGAAAGGGTCCGCTTGAATTTTCCTGCCGCAAATGCAATATTGTGATCCGCAAAGAACAATCAGGGAATGGGGTAGCAAATGATGAAAATCGGAATCTTCTTATCCGCGGCGCTGTTGGGACTCCTCACCGGATGCGCCACCATACCGGATGTCGAATATCCCGCTCCGGCAAGTGAATTGAATGAGACTCTGGCAAACATCGAGAAAGCAAAATATCCGCAGGGCGCCCCGAAAAACGTCAGGGACATCACCCTGAACGCAACCATTTCCCTTGAAGAACAGGAGATTTTCAGACAATGCCGGCTCTGGTGCAAATTCCCGGATAAATCCAGAGTGGAAATTCAGGAACAGAAGCAGGAACAGACCCTCCTGATCACCAACGGAACCCATGGCTGGAAAGTCGTCGAAGGCCTTGGCGCCACGGAACTGAACCGGAGCGACGTCATGGATTCATTGCTGCTGATCCGGGAAAGCAATCCCGCCCTGAAGATGAGTCAATGTTACGGACGGCTGGTTCTCGATTCCAGACTCCATGATGTCCGGGGGTTCTCCTGCCGCCGGATCGTGGCCTATCCCCCGGGCTGGATGAAGCTTCCGCCCGTCGAATGGTTTTTCGATACGAAAACCTTTCTTGCCCGGAGATGCGTCAAGATTCTCAAAGGAACGTTCGGCTCCATGAGAATCCAGACGGAAATCCTGGAATACAAACTGATCGAAGGGATGATGGTGGAAAGCGTTGTGAGGACAGAAGTCATGGGGGCGTCCTTGGTTACAAAAGTCCAGAGTCTGAAAGTCAACGCAAACCTTCCCGACGGACTGTTCTTTCCTCCGGGCGAAGAGGAACAGATACGCCGGGAATTCCGTTCGGAAGAAATACTGAACGACGTGTTTGAAAAGGTTGCGCGCTACCATCCCGATCCGGATTTCGCTTCGAAAAACCAGAAATATTATGACCGTCGGAGGGAACGGATTCTCGCCGCCGGAAACGATGCGGAACTCGCCCGGGAACTGAACAAGATGCTGGAAGATTTCGGGGACAGCCACATGACTCTTCTGCCGCCGCTCCAGGACTCCGCCGCGGAAGCCGAAAAAATATTGTCCGGCTCGAACGCCGCGTCCGCCGACATGGACGCGGGAATCGATGTGGTCGAATCGGAAGGGAAAGTTCTGGTGCTCAGGGTTCGGAAAGACTCTCCCGCAAAAAAGGCCGGAGTGAGGCCCGGCATGGAAATTCTGGAAATCGGAGGTCTGCCTCTGATCGCGTCCAACGCGCAGAACCAGCGCCGCTGGGCGATTCTTGCGCCGGACCTTCTGTCGCGCACCGCGAAAAACGGCAAGATCAAGCTGAAGGCCCGCACGAAAGACGAGGTATTCCAGTTTGAATTCGCCGCGATTCCCTCCGACAAGAGCTGCACATTTCTCGGAGCCCTCCCTCTCCGGGGCGGCTACTATTCGGAACTCCGGCCGGACAAGATCGGCTATATTCATTTCACCGTATTTTCCAACGACATCATGAAAAAAGTCCGTCTGGATATTCTGGGCAAGCTCAAAGATGCGCGCGGACTGATTCTGGATCTCCGCGGCAACATCGGCGGAACGCTGGACAGCGTCGAATGGCTGGCCGCCTGGACGACTCCGGAGAAGATCCG
>CAYWZD010000649.1:0-2398 GCA_964462755.1 uncultured Victivallales bacterium
AATTGAACAGCATATCCGACGAAATGGAAGTGGTTGCCCGGAGAGCTCAAGTCCACGTATTGGCCTATGGTGAGTTTTCCGTGCCGGGAGTTACGGTGTATATGCACAGAAGACCGGATCTGGTCAGCAAAGAGTATCAGGGACGCAGACTTCTTGCCGTTAACGATGCGGGAGAGGGATTGGCCGCTTGCTTTGTCGCGGAGAGTGTCAATGCGATCTGGACGTCCGGCCATGGCATCACTCAGATTTTCGCCGACCATATCCTCCATGATATTTCACTGAATTATCTGATGACGGCTTTCCGGAAAAATACCCGTTATGAGGAAGAACTGACAGAACTCAGGCAGAAGCTATATATCTGAATTAATAGAAAGGGGAAAGGTTATGTTCGACAAAAATCATGGTCTTTGCCATTCGATTGCCGATGCAATCGGACAGACTCCGCTGGTGGAACTTTCCAGACTGACAAGAAATCTGGATGGACGGATTCTGGCGAAGCTGGAATACCTCAATCCCGGATTTTCCAAAAAAGACCGTGTCGCCCTGCGGATGATTGAAGAGGCGGAGAAGTCCGGCGAACTGTCTCCCGGCCAGACGGTTGTCGAGTTGACCAGCGGGAACACCGGAACAGGACTTGCGATTGTCTGCGGCGTAAAAGGCTATCATTTTGTTGCGGTAATGAGCCGGGGCAATTCCGTGGAAAGGGCGCGGATGATGGCTGCCCTTGGCGCGGAAGTCATTCTGGTCGAACAGGCTGCCGGTTCGACTCCGGGGCAGGTTTCAGGAGAGGATCTGGCACTGGTTGAAGAGAAGGCCCGGGAAATTGTCCGGGAACGCAACGCCTTTCGCGCGGACCAGTTTTCGTTGCCGGGGAACTATAAGGCTCATTATTTTCATACCGGACCGGAAATCATCGAACAAAGCGGCGGGAAAATAGATGCTTTCTGTGATTTTATCGGATCGGGAAGTTCTTTCGGCGGAATTTCCGCCGCGCTGAAGAAATTCAATCCCGCGGTGAAGTGCTATATCGTTGAACCGGAAACTTGCGCCGTATATGCGGGCCGGGAAATCACCAATTCCGGCCATAAAATTCAGGGCGGCGGCTATTCAATGCCCGAACTCGGATATATTTCCCGTGACAATATCGACGGTTTTATTCAGGTCAGCAATGATGAGGCGATCCTGACCGCTCGGCGTCTGGCGCGGGAAGAAGGCATATTCGCCGGTTTTTCTTCCGGAGCGAATGTCTGTGCGGCATTGAAACTGTTGCAGGGGGAGTGCAAAGGAAAGACGATTGTTGTCCTTTGCTGTGATTCCGGGCTGAAATATCTGAGTACCGATCTGTGGGAAGAAATAAAATAGTGATCCCAGTGAATTCTTTCGGACGGGATTTGTGATCCGGCCTCTCCTGTTGTCGGATCATCGATGACTGGATCTATAAAGCTTTCCTTATTTTTTCCGGGCTCCTCTGCATTTTCACTGAAAAACAGCTCGTCTGCTGGAAAAGTTCCGGAAAAATGCTGTCTGGGGGTTGACAAAATCCGTCGGAGGGATTATAATAGGAAATAGCAGGATGTAACAAGTTACAGAAACGAGTAACAGGTTGACAGGAGTTCTGAAATGGTCAGCATGAATGATGTTGCCACCCGTGCCGAGGTTTCGAAAGCGACGGTTTCCCGGGTTCTGAACGGGAAGGATGTGGTTTCCTCCGATGTTCGCGAAAAAGTGCTTGCCGCCTGCCGGGAATTGAATTACAGGCTCAATTCCAACATTCAGGACTTGATTCTGAAAAGCCGTAACGGAGCCACCCGGAACATTGCATTTGTGATGGTCGGCAAGGAATTCGCCGACCCCGCCTATGCCCGGCTCGTGGATGAAATCTCCACCCGGATCAACCGCCATTTCTATCATCTGATGCTGGTCAAACTGACCGGGCGGGAAAAAAATATATACGATCTCCCTCCGGTGCTCCGGGACGACCGGGCGGATGGCATTCTGCTGTCCGGTTCCATCAAGCCTGACACCGCCCGAATCATGGAGGAACTCGGGATTCCCTGTGTGGTGGTCGGTAATTACGACCCGGTACTGGTGCGTTCCATCAGCAACGTCCGCTCTGATCATAAGTCCATTTTCGAAGCGGTGAACCGTCTTGTTCATTCCGGAAAAAAACGGATTGCGTTTGTGGAAGAGGTGTTTGACAATTTCAGCGTGCAGGAAAATTTTTCCGCCTATAAGCTTGCTCTTGCCGAGAATCATCTTCCGTTCGATGAAAGCATTTGCTACTTCGGAAGCGGTCCTTTCTCCGGAATTTATGATACGCTGAAACCGGTTTTCCTGAAAAAGAATCTTCCGTTCGACAGTGTCCTGTGTCCGGACTTCCGTCTGGCCGAGGAAATCA
>CAYWZD010000650.1:0-2385 GCA_964462755.1 uncultured Victivallales bacterium
TTCCGTCCGCTGAAGCCGGAACATCTGCGGCGGATTGCCCGGAATTTTTATTCCCGGCTGCTGCCGCAGTACAAAATATCGCACGGCGTCGACATCCGCGGCTTTACTCCTACAGTCATTGAGGAAACGCTGCGCTCCATCGACAACACCCGGAATGGAGCCCGTGAACTGCGCAGCAATATTGAGCGTAAAACCCGGAAGTTCGTATTCGATTTGCTTCTCCGTCATCCGGATGGCGGCATCCGTGGCTGGATCGATACGGTTCCCGAAGAACCCGAAATGTTCCGTCTGCATACGGAAGAACCAACCAGGAAGGTGATCTTATGTCAATCATCCGCAACAGACTGTATGAATATCGCTTGACCGGCCATATCGCGGAATTCCTGCATGAAGCGAAAGCGAAAATCCACGCTCTTCCCGTTGTAAAAGACGATTTGCAGAGCTGCCGGATCGACGAGCTTTACGGTCTTATGCCGCCGCTGGAGATCGTCTGGCATTCTCCGATGACCTCCGACGCCGAAATCAAAGAGACGATCCGATTCCATCAGCTGGACGGCATTTTGACGCTTCAGACGCAATGGGATGAGCTCACACTGGGAATCTGGCAGAGCCGGGGAGAATATTATTGTTCTTATCTGAAAGTCTTCAAAGAACATCATCGGCTCTGTCTCACACCGCAATGGAACCGCGATTCGTATGAAACCCTCTTTCAACTGGCGCACTGCCATCTGGAACTGCTGGCGGCCGGATTCAGTTCGCCGCTGTTGCGAATCCCGGCGATTCGCACGAATCTCCATCGCACGCTGGAACGGATGGACGATCCCCTGTTCCGCAACTGTTCCCTGGAAATCTTCATCCGGCTGCTGAATCAGGAATTGCCGGCGGAGGAAGCCCTTGACCAGGAGCTTTTCCTGAAACGGGCCCGGATTCAGCTTGTCGACGTTCTTGCCCGTCGGGCCGGGCTTGCGGCAAAAGCGGAATATCGTTCCAAACACTCCCGCGCGGCTGTTCGCGGCGCCGAGGACGCATGGAATCTATTGTTCGACTCGATCACCCTGATCTGGGGGCATCTGGCAAATCTGCCCTATTACCGGCAGAAAATCAAGGAAGGCTCGCCGCGAAGTTTTGCCTTCGACGAAATCTATCCTCCGGATGGCCGTATTTCCGTAAGCGAAATCTATCCCGTCGAGACCGATAGGGCTTCCAATATGGTCGTAAAGCTGCAATGCGATATTTACCGGGAGATTTTTCCCGATTATGAAGCGGCGGTCGCCAACCGGAAAATCGCAATGGAACTGATCCATAAACTTTATGGAGGAAAAAAATGACAGAACTGGAACAAGCGGCGGCAAAAATAGAGGCAGGCATTGCCGGAAGCGAAAACAAAGATTTATCCATGCGGGAATTGTGTTTGAAAATTCTGGAACAGCTCAAAAGCACACCGCTGAAGAACGAACCGTCCGAACAGCAACTCTTCGGGAATCCGGGCAGTGAAGAGCAAATCCGCGTTGAATTCATCCAAGGTGCCCGGGAACTCGGCGGCACATTGGCGATTCAAGATTTCGATGCGGAGACGGAATATCCCGGCAATCAATTTTTTCAGAATCTGATCCGGAAGGGGCTGCTATCCATCGGACAGGAAATCGCCGCCGACTATGCCCGGAAGCTCTATCCGGAACTCCGGCATCTGCGGGATAACGGCGAGAAGCCGCCGCGCGACAGATCACTTTTCGAAACGGGGAAGCTCTTTTATGGTTTTACCCTGAAAAATTACGGCACTCGTTTTGAACTCGGTCCCGTGATGGAAATGGAGGAACGCTGGAAGAATTCCATCCGTTTCGACAAAAAGAAGAAATGCTACATCGAAGAATTCACATTTGACTCGCCGGAAGGCGCGGATGCCATGCACGGAGCATGGGAACGCTTTATTGCAAAAAAGACCGCCCGCTGTCCTGTTGCCTACCGCCTTACCGTCCACTATGACGCTGCTGAGTGCTGCACGGTTCTCCCGATTTCCCATGCCATGTTCACGGAGAAAAACAGCAAAATGCTAAACCCGGATGGGAGTTCTTCGGAAAAACGTATTTTCCACTCTGTGTTCGAGGCGGAGCGGATCCGGACTGTCTTGCAAACGGAACTGGAGGAAAAAGAGAAATTGGAAGGAGTCGAGTTGGAACAACCTCTCAAAAAAGAAATTGCCAAGCCACAAAAACCGAAAATCGGCAAGAATTCCATCGCAGAAAAAAGTCGGGAACAGCCACGTGAAAATCCGCATCCGCAACAGAACAGCAAAGGGAGGACCGTATAATGCGCAGCTTCGTCCAGAATTACGTTATGGGAGGAATTTCCCTGATCCTGATCGCCGCATCCTGCACCTGTCTGGGA
>CAYWZD010000651.1:0-2384 GCA_964462755.1 uncultured Victivallales bacterium
GGGAGGCGGTCAGAATCGCCTTCTCGACGGCTTCCACCAACTGCTCCTTGCTGATTCCGCGTTCCTGCTCGATATACTCAAGAGTTGCCAGAAGTTCGTTATTCATCAGTTTTGCCTCCGCGCTTTTTTCAAAATTGTTGTCGACGCCGCCCAAAAAAGAAGGCGGGCCACCATGTACCCGCCTGTTTTTCCCGGCCGTAAGGCGGGGAGCAGGCAACTATTCCCATATTCCGTACTTTACAGCTTTATGTGCGAATCGTCAAGCTCTTTTCCGCTTAAATCGCAAAAAAGTTTCCGGCAAAGGACGTTCGGAAAGGAATATACAAAATTTTCCACAAGGATTCCCGCCGGGAAAGAAAATCCATCTTCATTTTTACAAAGAGCCGGTTTGATTTTTATACTATGCGTGATATAGTATTGAAGGAGGCAGGCAAATTGGATTTGCAATTAAGACGGGCGTTATTGGAAGTTTCCGTGCTGACGGTATTGCGGCGGCGCGATTCCTATGGCTATCAAATCATCAAGGATGTATCGCGTTATATTGAGATTTCAGAATCGACGCTATATCCGATTCTGCGGAGGCTTGAAGCGGACCAAATGCTCGAATGTTATTCGGTGACACATCAGGGGCGCCTGCGAAAATATTACCGGATTACCGCGAAGGGCGGACGGCGTGTGGTCGAATTCGCCGTGGATATGGGAGAAGCGCAAAAAGTGCTGGATTTTATCATCGGAGATCAACAAAATGACGGAACGCGAATTTCTTGAACGTCTGCGGAACGGGTTGGAGCATCTGGAGCCGGAAGAAATCAAAAGCACTCTGGATTTTTACCGGGAAGCCATTGCCGACCGCATGGAAGAAGGGGTTTCGGAAGAAGAGGCGGTCAACGATCTCGGCGATGTCGAAGCGATTGCCGCAAGTCTCCGGAAAACTCCATCCGCTTTGTTTACCGGTCCCCGGAAAGCTTCCTGCGGCATGAATATCGGCGGTTGTCTGGCGGGGGTGATTACGGGGTTGGTTGTGCTGGCGGTCCTGATTCTGGTCGGGGGCATCCTGTTTTCGGTGACGCTCACGCTCGGCACCGTTCTGTTGCTGATAATACCTGTTGCCGCAATCGCGCTGCTGGGCGCGTCAATGGGCTGGATTTTTCGCCGCCGCTTCGGCTTTTGCCGCATTGAAGACGGTTGCGCCGGGATTCCGGTTCAAAAGACTTTTGATGCGGCGATCCTCTCGATTGATTTTGTCGGTTCGAATGATCATGTGAAGTTGTCAGCTTCCCCGGATGAGAAAATTAACCTCAAATATCAGGAATCCGGTGGCAAAATATATATCATTGATGAAATTGACGGGGTGCTGTATATAAAAGAGAAAAGCAGGTGGATGTACAGCTCCCACGGACAATTGGAAATCATGATTCCAGTTGAATTTCACGGAGGACTGAGAATTTGCGCGGATAACTGCAAGGTTTCCGGCGGGGCTGTCGCGGGAATTGGTTCGGTCGAGCTGAAACTGGCAAACGGTAAAGTCGACCTCGGGGAGCTGAATATGACCGGTTCCCTGACCGTCAGGGTTGCAAATGGCAAGATTACTCTGCATAAAGTGCATTGCGCCGCAGATATGAGCATCACGGGCTCCAATGGGAAAACCGATCTGACGGAAACCGGTGCCGGTGGTCGGCTGGAAGTCATTTTCAACAATACCAAGATTGGCGTTGACCGTATTTCAGCGGGAAAATCGATCCTGCTCCGCGGCAATGTTGGCTTGATTTCTGGAAAAATGGCTGGGCGTGCCGCCGCTTACGGATCTCCGGTGCAAATCGGTTCTTCCGGCAGGTGGAGAACCTCGGAAAAACAACTGGAAACCAGTCTTGACATCGGTAAAATAAACCTTGAATTCGAAGAGTGAATCCGGTAATATTTGGATTCATTGCCGACCCGGTGGTTTACGCGCATCCTCTAATGTTTGAAGAGACGGGCGTAGATTCCGGCGGGGAGCACGCGGGCGGAATTCGCTTCCGGAATGACCATCTCGCCGGATTCAAGGAAGGCGGCGTCTTCCGGGAAAACTTCCGCGAGACAACGTCCGAGCGAGAGCGGGGAGAACCCTTGTGAGTGACAGCTCAATAAGATGAAATACGGCTGGGAGGTGTCCAGAATCCGGCGGCAGTTCTCCAGAATGGAACGAATGCTGTCCTCGATCTTCCAGACCTGTCCTTGTGCGCCGCGCCCGAAACTGGGCGGGTCCAGAACGATTCCGTTGTAAAGGGCGCCCCGGCGCTGTTCCCGGGCGACGAATTTCATGGCGTCGTCACAGATCCAGCGGACGCGCCCTTCGGCTTCCGGACAGAGCGACTGGTTCTTTTTGGCCCATTCGATGATTCCGT
>CAYWZD010000652.1:0-2379 GCA_964462755.1 uncultured Victivallales bacterium
GAATCTTTTTATGAGTCGAGAGGTTTCATTCATTTTAGGATTCATCTGTTTCCAGTATCGGAGAAGTTCAAATGAATAGTTTTTGAAAAAGCTTCATTTTTCAAGAAGAATGAAAAAATTGATGTGGCGGTTCAGCCGATTGAGCATCGCCATTTTTTTACGGGATACCCTGAAATTTTTCAGAAGTCATGTTAGCTTACAGTTTGCTTAATGAGGGCCGGACACTTGAAAAAATGTTTTTTTCAGGCGGGGAATAAACGGATTGCATTCATGCATAAAGCATTGTCACTCAAGGGGGAAAGTGGTGAGCCGGCAGGGACTCGAACCCTGGACCACCGCCTTAAAAGGGCGATGCTCTACCGACTGAGCTACCAGCTCACTGAAAGTTCCAAACGGAACAAGGATAATACTATAATCCGGAATCGCAAAAATGCAACCCGGATTACGAAAAAAAACGGAAAGTTCTCAGCGGATTCTACCGGTTCCTTTCGGAACAATCAGGTCTACTCTCTGAATGTTGTCGATTCCAAAAGAGCTCTTCAGAATTTCCAGCGTCCGGAGCTGGAATTTTTCCGCGAGATCCATCATGGAAAGACCTCCCGGCGCATAGATCAGCTTGACCCGCAGGACAGGCTGTTTCTTTTCGTTGAAAAGAAAGATTTTAAGGATGCGGAGTTCCGGGAATTCCGGTTCAAGGGAACGGACCAGATCGGCAATCGCCGAGGCGGCAATGAACAAACTGCCGTGGGGAGCGGGCAGGGAGACGCCGCGTGCCTTTCGCGAATTGCGGATAATCAGATAAATGACTCCAAGCACGAGAAAAAGGAAAAAAACAATGACCAATCCGACAAAGATGCCCAACAGGAAAATATACACCTGCTGTTCATTTACACCCGGCCAAAAATGTCTCACGATTTCTTTCATGGTTCCGCTCCCGTCTGAAAATTATTTCTGAGGGTCCTCATCCTCTTCTTCGTTTTCCTGATTCTCTTCGTCCTTTTCCGCTTCCAGATCAACGACAATCACGTCGATGCGGGGGACCTGCATTCCGGTGATTTTTCCGATTTCGTCGATGACTGTCTCCTGAATGGTTTTGGCGACATCCGGAATGTAGGTGCCGTAGGAAACAATGACCTTGACTTCCACTTCCACGGAATTGTCTCCCATGGTAATCGTGATGGCCCTGTCATAGATTTTCTTGCTGCCGACAAATTCGGCGATATTGTCCATCAGGATGTTTCCGGCCAGCCGGACCACCCCCGGAACCGAACAGGTCGCCTTCCGGATGATGGCCGCCACTACGCTTTCATGGACTTTGACAACGCCCGGAACGGTGGAAGGGACAAACGTTCCGTCCGGGAAAACGCTGTGGCTGGTTTTTTCATTTTCAGATTTATTCATGTCAGGCTCCAGTTGAACAGGAGGAAGCGCAAATCATTTTTCGGCGGCTTCCTGGATATCTTCCATTTCGCGAATGATGACATTGACCCTTTCGACGGTCAATCCGGTCAGGTTCTGTATTTCGGAGGAAACGCTCTTCTGAACATTCGCGGCGATTTCAGGAAGGGAGACCCCGTAACAGATGTTGATGGCCAGCTCGATGGCGACGGAAGATTCCTTGATCTGCACCTGGATGGAGCGATCCTGAATCTTTTTGCTGCCGACGAATTCCGCGATGTTATCGACGATGCTGTTGCCGGTGATCCGGGTGACCCCTTCCACAGAACAGGCCGCTTTGCGGACAATCGTTGCAATGGCGCTTCCGGTGATCCGGATGATTCCATGGGGATGATCCCCTGAAACGATCGCGTCCGGACAGAACGACGCCTTGGCGGCGAAGGGCTTTTCTTTAAGTTTTGCCATGGAGCAAGTCTCCTGTTTTGTATGCGGGGCTCAGTTTTTATCCGGCTTGACGAAATGCCCGCCTTTGATGACCCGTTCGATGAATCCCGTGTCGTAGCGTCCTTCAATGAATTCGCGGGTGTCGAGAAGGAACTGGGAGAACGGAATGGTCGTGCTGATTCCCTCGATCATGTATTCGGAAAGGGCGCGCCGGCAACGGGCGATGGCTTCCTCGCGGGTGTCTCCGTGAACAATCAGCTTGCCGATCATGCTGTCGTAGTGCGGCGGAATCCGGTAGCCGTTGTAGGCATGGGAGTCGATGCGGACGCCGGGACCTCCGGGCGGATTGTAGAACGTGATGTGTCCGGGGCAGGGCGAAAAACCGTTGTAGGGGTTTTCCGCATTGATCCGGCATTCGATGGCGTGTCCGTTGAAGTTGATGTTCTTCTGCTGGATGGGGAGCTTTTCGCCCGCGGCGATCTTGATCTGCTCCTTGATGATGTCGATTCCCGTAATCATTTCGGTGACAGGATGTTC
>CAYWZD010000653.1:0-2378 GCA_964462755.1 uncultured Victivallales bacterium
AAATAGCAAAAACTTAAGAAAAACTCCGAATCGGAGTGGAATTTTATCATAGGAGGAATTTATGTCCGGAAAGACTGCCCTTCTGGCGATTGCTCTCCTTTTCTGTGCTCTTCCGCCGCTTCAGTCGGCCGAACAGAAACGGACGTCCGAGCTGAAACAGACTCCCTCCGCCTATGATCGCACCCGTATGGAAATGACCAGTGTTTTCCAGCGGGTCCGTGCCAGAGTCTCTTATTCCTGTATGCGTTCCAATGAATATTTCCGCCAGATGGTCGCCTCTTTCGAAGAGAAAGCCGCCACGGATGCCCGGAACATTCAGCTGAAAACCGCCGTCCAGTCCGACGAGCTCAAGAAGAAGTTCACCCAATCGAAAGAAGAACTGTCCGAAAAGGCCGGCGAGATGTATAAAAAATCCGATGCCGTTTCCGACGAGATCTCCAGAAAAACCGCCAAGGTCAAGGAGGAAATCAAGGAAATGGGCAAGGATTTCTACAAGGAAGCCTCGAAGGAAGTCGAGAAAAACGTGGACAGTCTCCGGAAATGAAAACCGATCGTCTGATTTCCGGCGCGCTCCTGTATGACGGTTCCCCGACCCCTCCATTCGAGGCCGATGTTCTGATCCGCGACGGAAAAATCCTCCAAGTCGCGAAACACTCCGGAACGGTTTTTCCTGCGGCGGAAATCTTCCCCGCCCGCGGACTCTCTCTGGCGCCCGGCTTCATCGACGTTCACGGGCACTCCGACATTTCGATTCTCGCCGATCCCCGGGCTTTCGGTAAAATTTCGCAGGGAATCACAACGGAGATTTCCGCCAACTGCGGGCTTTCCGTGTTTCCGGTTATGGGGGAAGTCCGGGAACATCTTCAGGAAGTCTATGCGGCGTATGGGGTTCCGATTACATGGGACTCCTTCCGTTCCTATGCCGATGCCGTGGATGCCCGCGGTCCGGCGATTCATCTGGCCTTTCTCTGCGGACACAATACGCTACGCGCCGCCGTGTCCGGATACTCGAAAAAAGAGGTCTCTCCGCGGGAACTCGAACAGATGAAAGCCCTCCTGCGGGAAACCCTTGTTCAGGGAGCCGTCGGTTTTTCCACCGGACTGATCTACAATCCGGGCCGTTTTTCCTCCCGGGAGGAACTGCTGTCCCTCATGGAGGCGCTCCGGGAGTTCGGACGTCCTTACACGACGCATCTGCGAAGCGCGGGCGACGCCCTCACGGAAGCCCTGGAAGAGGCGCTGGAGCTGGCGCGGTCGGGCGGCGGGAATCTCCAGATCAGTCATCTGAAAACCTCCCTCCCGCGCAACCACCACAAGCTGGACCGTGTGTTTGAGCTGATTGAAACTGCTCAGGCGCAAGGACTTCATGTTTATGCGGACCGTTATCCCTATACCTTCTCCCAGACCAGCCTCTCCGTGGTCCTGCCCGAACCTTACGCGTCGATGAATGATGTCCTGATCCGCGACGTGCTGAGGCGGGATGATTCCACTTTCCGGGAGGCGCTTGCCCTGCTGGAAAGTTCTTCGCGGGACTGGACCCGTGTGATTTTGAGCAATACGCGGGCGGAGTCGGGACGCGGAAGCATCGGAAAACCGCTCCCGGACGCGGCGCGGGAACAGGGTTTTTCCCCCGCGGAATTCTGCCTGAGGCTGCTCCGGGAGGACGCCCCCGGAACCATGGCCGCTTTCGGCGGCATGTCCGAGACTAACCTTGAGCGCATTCTGGCGAAAAGCTGGGTCTGCTGCGGCACGGACGAAACGGCGCGTCCCGTAGACGATTCCCTCGGGCGTTCCCATCCGCGCGGGTTCGGCTCGTTTCCCCGTTTCATCACCATGGCGGCGAAGTCCGCCCCGCTTGAAGAGGTCATCCGCCGCGTGACCTCGATGCCCGCCGAATTCTTCGGATTGCGCGGACGCGGCAGAATCCGGGAGGGATATGCGGCCGACATGGTCCTCTTCGATCCGGAAAAATTGGCCGACCGGGCGAATTTCCTTCAACCCCACATTCCCGCGGAAGGAATCCATACGGTTTTCGTCAGCGGGGGAATCGCCTATTCCGGAGAATCGGGGCGCGTGAATTCCGGAAACGGCAGAGTGCTTCGTGCCTGAAAATGGGGAATCGGATTTGATGTTTGCGGCTTGCCGCGGTATATTGACGGTTTGAAAACGGTGCGGTCGGGAGAAGAATATGACTTTGCGTGAAGTCGGTGAAAAGCTGGAACAGTATTTTATTGAAGTGATCCGCGAGCGGCGTCACGACGTGGTCGGGACCGCTCTCAAGGGATTGCTTTTCGTCGGTTCCCGCTTTTACCGCCGCGCGGTCCAGTTCCGCCTCTGGATGTATGACAACCGCGTGATCCGCAACCGCGCCATCGGCT
>CAYWZD010000654.1:0-2366 GCA_964462755.1 uncultured Victivallales bacterium
AGATGGGAGAACTTCCTGAGCCGGAGTTCTCCCACAAATTCTGGTGAAGAGGCTATAATATAGACAGAAACAGATGTTTGTCAAGGAGCGTGAAAATGGTGAAAAACTGCAAGATGAAAATAAATCCCCCGGATGGAGGTAAAACGATCTCTTCGTTCCAGCGGAACAGTCCCTTTGTCACTGAACCGCCCCGGCGGGTTCCCGTTGCCGGAGAATACGAGGTGATCGTGGCGGGAGGCGGACCTGCCGGAGTCTGCGCGGCATTGGCCGCCGCCCGATGCGGGGTCCGTGTGCTTCTGCTGGAAAGCGAAGGTTGCCTCGGAGGAATCCTGACTTCCGGGTTGATGTCCAACATTATCGACGCCGACAACAAGGGAGGTCTGTTGAGGGAGATTCTTGCGGAGCTTCAGCAGATGAAAATGTCAGGTGGGCATTATGCCTGTGTTGACCCGGAAGCCGCCAAATTCGTGCTGGAGCGGCGGACATTGGAGGCGGGAGTCCATGTCCGCCTTTACTCGCGGGTTGCGGCGGCGCGGGTTTCTTCGGACAGTCGGCTGGAGGCAGTCGTCACGGAATCCTGCTCCGGCCGGGAAGCGTGGCTCGGGAAAGTGTTCATCGACGCAACGGGCAATGGCGACCTCGGGGCCTTGTCCGGGTGCGAATATGAACTGGGCGATCCCGCGGGGCGGCTTCAGGCTATGAGCCTCTGCGCCCTTTTATACGGGGTTCGCGCCCATGAAATCCCAGAACTGCTGCGGACAGAAAATGACGAGGGGAAACGGAATCTGTACGAACTTCTGAAAAAGGCGGGGAAGACACCCAGTTATTCCCTGCCGACGCTGTTTGCCTTGAACCGCGAAGGGTTTCTGCTGATGTCCAACCACCAGTATGAGGCTCGCCCGGACGACGCGCAGGCGCTCACCAACGCCACGCTTTCCGCCCGGGCCGAGTTATGGACACAAGTCGACGCTCTGCGTCATGCCGATCCGCGGCTGTCCGCGCTTCGACTGGGAACCACCGCGGCGAAAATCGGTATCCGGGAAGGACGGCGGATCGCCGCGCTCTACCGTCTGACGCTGGACGATCTGCTTCAGGGCCGAAGCCAGCCGGACCCCGTCTGCCGTGCCACGTTCAGCATCGACATTCACGGAGCATTCGACGGGAATTCCGGTTACACTTCCACTGGACTGAAGATCCGTCCTTACGACATTCCTCTGCGGGCATTGATTGCCCGTGACGTGTCCGGTCTGCTGGTGGCGGGGCGCTGTATTTCCGGTGATTTTCACGCCCATGCGAGTTATCGGGTGGTCGGCAATGCCGCGCCGATGGGGGAGGCGGCTGGAATCTGTGCGGCTCTGGCCGTCCAGAGGAATGTGACGCCGGAAAAAATAACATATGACGATTTCGTCCAGGCGGGCGGAAACCCGCATTCCAGTGAAAAACCTCTTGAATTTTCAGATAAACCATCCAAATTAACCATCAACGGAGCCGGAAAATGAAAAAGATCACGGTAAAGGAAACACACGGGAAAAACATGAATCTCCCTCCCAAAAAACTTTTGCAACCCTCGCTGTCGAGCCGTTGTCCGGTGAAGTTCACATTGATAGAACTCCTGGTTGTGATCGCGATCATCAGTATCCCATAAAGGCGTCCAGCATCGTTACAATGATACCTATGATATTAATTACAAATAACTTGCAATTTACATCTTTGCTATTTTCCCGATTTGATGATGTGTTGTCATGAGAAGCCAAGTTACGCTCAGTTTTGTTTGACGGAAAATTGTTAAGCCGCATTTCAGGCAAAAAAAGACAAAAAGCAAATTGAGTTCAAAAACAGCATTGTTTTGCATCTTCTCCTGCGGTAACAAAGAATAAGAAACCGCTTTTTCAGTCTTCTTTCCCCTTTTTTTCTCTCCCGCCGTATTTCTGCAAAATCCATATTTTGGATGCTTTATCCCCATCTGCTTTTCCGACCTGCACAAGTTTCATTACTTCAGCAGGTTTGACAGCAAAATTATTTGCTCTTCCTCTTTTCTCGCATTAGTTTTCGGTATTTGAAAAACGGAATCGGTATTGGAAACCATTTTTCAGAACAAAGAGAAAACCTACACTGATCTTCTCATCCTCGGAAGAACTATGGTTGAAATACTTTCGGCAGAAGGGTAATGAAGACATGAAAGAGGAACTCTCTGGAGACAGGAGCCTGAAAATAATGCATCCGATGTGGAGAAGAGCCGGCAAAGGTGAGAAAACAACGTTGTTGAACCACCTTGAACACGATAAAAGATAGTTTTTCATTGATATGGGGTTATTCTGTGCTTATGAAAAACGGCTTTCCGCAGGGATTCGCACGTGAAACGGAGG
>CAYWZD010000655.1:0-2364 GCA_964462755.1 uncultured Victivallales bacterium
ATATAATACATGTTCCAGTGCAGCAATACAATCATCCGGTCGGAAATATGTTCCGCGACCGGACATCCATCCATGCGGTATTCTTCCGGCCGCATGTTGAACAGCAGGTGCTTGTAGACGGGACCGTAGTTCATTCCGAGAACGGGCAGGGGGGATTCCGGGGCGATGATTCCTTCCGCGTCAAGGGTGGTTTTGATCTTTTCTTTTGGAATTTTTTCCCAGCCCGGTCCTTCGAAAATCAGTCCGAGCGCGTAGAATCCCTGCGGAGAGGCCAGACGTCCGGGGGCCTGAACGCGGAGTCCCTCAATGTCGCCGGTCAGCTTGCGGAAACGGTCTGCGAACGCGTTATAGCGTTGGAGCACATCGGGCAAACCGGTGAGCTGGTCCAGCAGAATCTGGGCGGAGATGGCAAGTCCGCGGTAATTGTGGCAGACCAGCCCCTGCGGCGGAGGCGTTCCTGCCTGTCCCTGTTTGTCATAACGGGAATAGCCGATATGCTTCGCGCGGTAGAGGCGTTCGGCAAGCTGATCATCGTTTGTAAGACAGATTCCGCCTTCGCCGCTGCTCAGCGTCTTGCTCTGTTGGAAGCTGAAGGAACCGATGGCTCCCCAGGACCCGACGCCGCGTCCGTTCCACTTGCCGCCCTGCATGTGGGCGCAGTCTTCGATGACCGCGATGTTGTGTTTTTTCGCGATTTCCATGATTCTGTCGAGGTCGGCCATTCCGCCGTAGAGATGCACGGGGATCACCGCTTTCGTCTTCGGGGTAATGCAGGCTTCGAAGGAGCGCGGATCGAGGGCGGCGGTATCCTGATCGATGTCTGCGAAGACCACCTTCGCGCCGACATAGTTTACCGCCGCCGCGGTAGCGATCCATGTCAGGCCCGGTACGATTACTTCGTCTCCTTTTCCGACCCCGAGCGCTTCCAGCGCGCATTCCAGCGTCACTGTCCCGTTTGCCATGAAGATGCCGTATTTCGCTCCATGATAATCGGCATAGGCTTTTTCAAATTCCTGTTCCTTCCGGCTGTTGAAGGACCATTCGCGGGAAAAATAGATATCCTTGATTTTTTCCGCGGTGGCTTCGCTGACCGGAGGCCATGGACAGGTTTTAAAAGCTTTTTCCGCTGAAGGTTTTCCACCGTTGATTGCAAGTTTGCTCATTTTTTTCTCCTTCTGATGCTTTCGGGCCTTCTGCCGCCCTTTTGCTTTTAGATTACTTGAAATTGTTTCTTTTACAAGTAAATTAGTCCCTGCAATTATTGATGAAAAGTCTCATTCTGTTGATGAAAAGGAATAACTCATACGATGCGGAAGGAAGATTTATCCCTCTTGTTATCACGCGACAGGAGAAAAATTGTTTCATCGTTCCATTCGGATTGCAGAGAGATCGGAATTGATGAAAAAGAACTGAAATGGCACAATGAGCATTGGAACAGCCATGTCAAACGGGAAGCCTTGCTGGTAATCACCGGAAAGACGGTGCAGTCTGTCGATGGACATTACTTCAACGGGTGGCCGAACACGGTTTTCCTGTACGATCATTACGAGAAACATGACGACGGTTATTCTCCCAGATCCAACGGAATTCACCTGTGGATTTTCATGCTTCCCAAGTTGTTCATCTGCAATCTGCTCTCCTGCCGGAAAGGGAACTTCACGTTCACGCATCAGTATTTTTTCCGGGATGAAAATACGATCCGGAGGATAGAGAATATCTGGGATGAAGCGGCAAAAAGTGCATCCGCCGATTTGTGCCTTGCCGAATTGAACGCCTTGTTCAACCTCGTTTTCATCCATTGCTTCCGTGCCTTTTCCAATCCGAAAAGGGAGGCCGAAAATGAGTTTAAAATGCCTCATGCGCATGAAGTGCTCACCATGATAAAAAACTATTTGAAAGAGAACCTTGGGAAAGATTCCGACATCAACAGCTTAGCGCATATCGCCGGATACAGCCGACAGCATCTCATGCGTCTTTTTCAGGAGCACACGGGATGCCGCATCAAGGAATATATCAATGTCATACGCCGGGAAAAATACGAACAGATCAAGAATTCCATGCCGGTCAAATCCATTGCATGGGAACTCGGTTTTTCTTCCAGCGCCGCGTTCGATCATTGGAAAAAATATGCGTTTCCGGAAGCCCCGGCGCGGAAGAATGATTTTTGAAAGGGAAACGGATCAGCGGAGTTTGCTGATGCTGTAAATGGCGATGGCCGCGATCATCAGAATGGCGGAAATCAATCGACGCCGGAAAACGGCCGATCCGGTTTTCGCTTCGATATGACTGAAGCCGCTGTGCGCAAGCAACACCCCCAGTCCGATCGACATCAGGCCGCGGAGGGATTGAATGATGTTGCCGAAT
>CAYWZD010000656.1:0-2362 GCA_964462755.1 uncultured Victivallales bacterium
CGAAAGCAAGACCCATCCGCGTCTTCTGGAAAACGAACTGCTGGCGGCGGAATTCTCCGCTCCGGTCGCTCCGCCCTGCCGCGAGACGCTCGCCCTGCTTCAGTTTCATGATGCGATCTGCGGGTGTCACATCGATGAAAACACCGAATTTCTGACAAAGAAATACGAAGAATGCCGGAAGGTCCTTGCCGACTCGCGGCATTCCCTCCCGTGGCGGCGTCTGTGGCATGAGTTCGGGTCTCCCGGACCGTGGCGGAGTGTTTCAGAAAAATGTTTCGAGAGGGGACGCTGGCGTCTTGAATTCGACGGGAAGGGACACTCCGAAAATCTGACTTTCGACGGACGTGCCGTTCCGATTCCTCAAATTGCAGCGCGCGAGGAGAACGGAACTCTCTGGACCGAGGAATACAGTGGACGGGAAGCCTTCTTTCAGGCGTTGGAAAGCGCCGCAGAAATCTCCTTCAACGGAAGTGAATTACAACTCCGAACCCATTTTTACGACCGGAATTTCCGGAACTACTGGACCGGATTCGCACGTCTGCGCTATACAAAAGTTATGAAGTTCCGCAAGGACTCCCCATGGATGGAAGTCTCCCTTTCCTGCGATTATCTCGGAAACTCGACCGAAATGTCCGTGCGGCTGGCTCTGCCCGGAAGCCGGTTCAGTTCCGGGACGGCTGAAATTCCGTTCGGGACCGTGGAACGACATGAATATCCGCGGGAGCTGACCCGGTCGGAAATCTTTCCCGCGCTGAATTTCGTTTCCTTCGGCAATTTTCTATGGCTGAACGCGGGAACGCCCGGACACGCTTTCCGGGCGGGCGGTCTGGAAAATCTTTTTCTCCGCAGTCCGGTGAAGCGCTGGTCTCCGTGGTTTCCCGTCACGCCGACTTCGGCGATGTGGGACAACGGTCCGAGGGAATACCGTTTCGCCCTTTGCGCCGACGCGTCGTCCTGTCCTCCGGGCGACGCCCACCGGATCGGAGTGGAATTCCAACTGGCCGCCAACCATGTATCCTTTGAGTCCGTCGTGCCTGCATGGGCGGCGGAGCTGCCCGAAAATCTGGTCATTGCCGGAATCGACGGCGCAGGTTTTCTGTGGCTCTATGAATGCGCCGGACGCGAAACGGTCTGGCCGTCGCGGAATCTCCACTTTGCCCCCCGGCAAATCCGAAAGGTGAAACTGTCATGAAGAAATCCCTGAAAGAATTGCTGTTTGTCGCCGCCGCCAGCGGGGAAGGACAGTTCCGCCAGATCGTCGATCCGGCGTTGTCCGAGTGGCTGGAAAAAGAAGGATTCCTATGCCGGTCCTGTCTCTTGCCGCAACTGCGGGAAAAACATTTGACTGAAGCCTCCGGGCTGGTGATTGTGCGCACGCCGATGCCGGGTCACGCACTGGACGATTCCGCCCTGTTCCGAAGCTGGACCCCGAAAATACTGGACGCGGTCAAAAGGGGCATGGGACTTGCGATTTTCTTCTCCGAATCCTACGGACGGAGCGAAGGAACGCTGGAAGAGTTCACTGCCCCGCTGGGACTGCGCTGTTATTTCAATAAAATCACGGAAAGTGATCCCTTACGGAGAAGCATCATCCCCAACCTCGACGGCGGGGATGCCGTTCTGGCCGACGCGTCCGGAATCGACGGCATTCCGGAACTGGAGGTCGTCATCGGCGGAGGGCATGGAACCCAGCAGCTGACTTGTGAGACAGACTCAAACTGGCGGGTGCTTCTGCGCGGAAGCGAAACCTGCCGGAGCGAGGCGTTTCCCGCCGGATTCTACAGTCACGGAAGTGCCCGGCCGATCGAGCGTCCGGTTTTTGCGGCGGAACGCGGCTGGGGCGAAGGACGGATCGTCGCGTTTCCCGGTTCGGCTCCTCTCTGGATCGCCAGCGGCTTTCTCCCCCGTTTCGAAGGACATCTGCTCCGTCAGCGCGAAAACGCCGGATTTCGCTTTCTTCGCTGGATTTTCGAACGGATCGCGCAACGGGAAACCACATCCAGCGAAGCGCTGGAAACATTGACGCAGGAGGAAGCGAAAAGCCGGACGTTCTCCTTCCGTTACGTTGGAGAAGAAGAACAAAAACAACTGCAGACAATGAAGCCGTTCCGGATTTTCGCCGGGACGCTCCCCGATGGTATGACGGTCGAACGACTGGCTGCGGAAGTGGCCGAAACCGGCTGTGCGGCGGCGGTGAGAATCGAAGATTACGACCGTCTGACGCCGGAACTCTGGCGCACCCGCCGGGAGGAATACAGCCGGATTCCCGGCATCGACTTTCTGCCCGGTTACGAACAGATCGACGGCGAAGGAAACGCCAGCGTGGTGTTTTCGGTCGAAGAACTGCCGGACCAGCGGAAGC
>CAYWZD010000657.1:0-2358 GCA_964462755.1 uncultured Victivallales bacterium
CGTATGAAGAACGCATGAAATGGTTTCACGAAGCACGGTTCGGCATCTATGTGCACTTTGGACTTTATTCCCTGCTCGGACGCGGCGAGTGGACCATGTATTCGGAGCGCATCCCCGCAAAGGAATACGCGTTGCTGACCGACCGTTTCCTGCCGGAGGAAGGCTGTGCTTCGGAGTGGGCCGAGGCCGCGGTGTCCGCCGGCGCGAAATACATGGTCCTCACGACGCGCCACCACGAGGGATTCTGCCTTTACGACAGCCGGCATTCGGACTTCACCAGCATGAAGCGCGGCCCGCGCCGCGATCTGGTCCGCGAGTATGTGGACGCCGCCCGGAAGGCGGGACTGCGGGTCGGTCTGTATTACTCCCTTCTCGACTGGCGCTTTCCCGGTTACTTTGAACCGGAAAAGTATCCGGAGTCGTATGAGGCTCTCGTGAAGCAGGCGCACAATCAGGTCCGCGAGCTCATGACGAATTACGGAAAAATCGATCTGCTGGAATATGACGGCGGCTGGGACGCCGACCTCTCCGAAGGACGCGACGGCTGGGCACGTTTCTGGCGCGCCGAGGATCTCAACGCAATGGTGCGCAGTCTTCAGCCCGGAATCATCATTAATGACCGTTCCGGAAAGGACGAGGATATCGAGACCCCGGAACAGGTGGTCCGCGCCGGGGACAAACGGGCGACGGAAAGCTGTATGTGCATTGGCGACTCGTGCGCGTGGGGCTACACGCGTTTCAATCCGAACTGGAAGTCCTCCGAACAGCTTCTACAGTATCTGATCCAGGCGGCGCAAGGCGGGGGCAATTACCTCCTCAACATCGGACCCGACCCGCGCGGACATATCCGCAACGAGGAACTGGAACGGATTCAGGCGCTGGGCCGCTGGCTTTCCGTGAACGGCGAGGCTGTCTACGGCGCGGGACGCTGTGCTCTGATCGGCAGTTCCCAGCCGAATACGGTTGACCTGAATCTTCAGGGGCCGTGGACGCGCAAAGGAAACATCGGTTACTGGTGCATCTTCCGCTGGCCCGGAAAAACGGCGACGGCGATCCGGATCGCCACCCCGGTCAAAAAAGTTTCCCTGCTTTCGTCAGGAAAAGAATTTCCGTTCCGCTGGAATGAGAAGACCGGGAAACTGACGATTTCCGGTTTGCCGACATTGCCGCCCGATTCCCTTTGTTCCGTCCTCAAGGTCGAGTTTGAATCCGTGCCGGAACGCCGGAAAGAAGAGGATCTCTCCAGCTGGCTGGAAGAGTGATGCAACTCTGAAACGGGTTTCGTCAGCGGGTGAAGATGGCCTTTTCCGTCTCCAGCTTTTTGGCGAAATCGGCATTGGAGATCGGCGGCTCCTGCTGCCAGAGGCCGAACTTGAATTCCTTGAAGTCCGGCTTCAGGGTCAGGTAGACGGCGGAAGTCCAGTCGTCATTGACCCGGAGCGACGCTTTCTGCACGGCGGCATAATCCAGCAGAATGAGACAGGGGCCCTGTCCCTTGTCCGGAGCGGAGCCGTCGAACTTTTTATCCTGAATGACAAGATACGCGTCGACCGGGGAAAGGGCGATCCGTTTTGGATTTTGTTCGATCGTTCTTGCCGGAGTGACGGCCATGCGTTCATACCCGCCGTTCCAGATCACCTTCTTGCCGTCCATCGCCAGCTTGGAGGGGATCAGGCAGAACTCGGCTTCCGCTTTTTCCACCGGTTCCACGCTGTCTTTGGCGGGAAGGAGCGTTCCCCAGAGGACCGGGGAATCCGGGCGGAGATACAAGCGGAGAACGAACTTCGCGCCGTCATAATTGAGCTTGAGTTCGCATCCGGCGAGATTCCCCTCCCGCCAGACGGTCAGGTCTTCCGCCTTCGGGGAGAGCTTCTGCATGTCGATCCCGTTGATGTTCAGCTTGAAGAATCCGACGAGGGGGCTGAACCCGAATTTTCCGGCGGACAGCGTGAAGGCCGTTACCGGCGCTTTCGTTCCATTGGATTTGGTCTGAGTCAGCGTCAGGGCATAGCGGGTCAGCTGATTGGAAAGAAGAGCGCCTTGTCTCATGGAATACTGTTCCGGCTGATAAACCCATACCTTCTTTACTTCGGCTTTGACGGGGGTGAAGTCCGCGGCCGACAGTGAAGCGGCGAAGAGCGAGAGCGCCAAAAAGACAAACAATTTACGATTCATGTCATTCTCCTTTTCCGGCAAATTTGAGGATGCCGAACATATTCAGGTTATGGTTGTTCCCGAGCGTCATGGAGGTGCCGCTGTATTCGCGCGGATCGGCTTTGTTGCGCACGACATTGCAGAACCAGGTTTCGTAAGGGGCGGGGACTTTCACGTCCTTGAAGACACTGAACGGGATGAAGA
>CAYWZD010000658.1:0-2346 GCA_964462755.1 uncultured Victivallales bacterium
CGGCATGCTTCAATGGTTTCGCCGAGAAGGTCGCGTCCGTGAAGCTGTTTATGCTGAAAACCGACTTTCGTGGGCCAGTAGCAGAGGCCGAGGCAGGATCCCGCGTAGATTTCCGCGGTGTCGACCTTGGCCAGTTCCATCATTTCCGCATATTTTTCGGGGGAGAAGTCCCGGAGGAATTCTTCGTTCCAGTCCGGGATGTGCATATCCACCAGAAGGCGGCGGAACGATTTTTCGAACCATGCCTTGGAAGCCATCTGCTGTTTCCTCATGCTCTTTATTGATTCAATTCGGACAGGATGTTCTCGCAGGAAACGACTTTTTCGCGGAGGTCGTTCAGGGAGTAATAATAGTGGTTGCTGGCCTCGAACCCGATCCGCGAATCCGTCCGGACAATGTCATGGAGTTCGGCGGCCAGTTTCATTTCTTCCTGGGCGCATTCCTTCATGACGGCGCGGTCGAAGCCGTTGTTGCGGGCGCGGGTGAAGCGGATCTGGAGATAGGTGCTGCGCAGATGACAATAGGAGGCTTGCGCAATAACGCATATTTCCTTGTATTCTGCCTTTTCATTTTCCAGGATCAGCGGTTCGAGTCCCGCAAGAATCTCCAGTCCTTTTTTCCAGCCGTCCGTCAGTTTTTTGAACTGTTTTTCAAACGGTTCTTCCGGATAGATGCCGCACCAGCTTTTCAGGTCGTCGTATGGGAATCCGATCATGGTTGCGGCATAGCCTGTTTCCTTCAAATGAAGCAGGTTCATCGGGCCGTAGTTCATGGGACCGACATAGATCGTGCCGATGTAAAACGGAAAGTCGCGGAAAGAATCGCTGAACTGTTTCCACGCCTGACATACCTTCTGTGCGGCTTCCTTGTGGAACTTGACGGCGGCGACTTCTTCCGGCGAGGCCGTCAGCATGTCGAGATTGCCTCCGGGGAATCCCCCCAGCGTCCAGCTCAGCATCAGACCGTTCACGCCCGCCTTCGCCAGATTCTGAAGATGTTCCTGAATCAGGTAAGGAACGGGAATGTAGGGCACTCCGGAAAGTTCCCATGAGTTGTTGATCTGAACCTTCGCGACTACGCCGATGCCGAGTTTCTGCGCGTGTTTCCAGACCTCGACGGCTTCATGGCTCGGGCCAATCTGGGAAATGGAATAATCGATGACGCTTCCCTTCACTCCGCAGGCGTTCGTCTCCTTGCCCCATTCGCTGACCGTTGTCACATAGACATTCCGGGGAAGACGGTCCAGCACGGCTTTCTTGAATTCGATATTGTCCACATCGGTTGCTTTATTGCGCCAGGCCCAGTCATAGGCGAGCAGTTTCGCGTCCGGGTCGGAAGCGTGCATTCCGCGCTCCATGGCCGTAATGACTTTTGCAATGATTTCCTCGCCCGGCACGTTCCGGCAGTAAGGACATTCCTCCTTCTGGAAACGGAAATTGCAGTTGGTCGGATTTTCGGACATCGTGATGGTCAGCAGTCCGCCCAGCCCCGGCGCATCGTGAAAGAGGCTTCTCACGGAGTCCTCCAGCCATTTCAGCGGCTCGTCCGTGCGGGTGACGCAGATGGTTTTCGTGAGGTTCGAAGGGACGTCGATTCCTCCCCATTGCGGCTTCTTTTCATAGAAGGGCAGGGGCATGCAGCGCGGTTCGTTGAGGTAGAGATAGACCTTGATCCCGTAGCGGGCGCAGCGATCCACGATCCTTTTCAGGTTTTTCCGCCGCTTTTCATGTCCTTCGGAATATTCCTCCGCGCCGGGAATCGGATAGAGAAGATACATCAGGGCGTGCATCCAGACGCCCTTGATGCCCATGGACGCATACTGTTCCAGCAGGTTTTCAGGGACCGGATCCAGCGTTTCGGCATTGGCCAGGACGTCGCCGCAGCTCGCCGCGTAGGAATGGATGAAATTGAACTCGAATTTATCTTTTCCTCCGGAGGAGGGACGGGCCGCGTATTTATCTCCGAAAGCGAAAGGCTCTTCCAGATAAGGCATGTCCTTTTCGGAAAAATGCTTCCGGAGATTCTTCTTCAGCAGAGCCGTAGCGGCGCGTTCCGCCGGTGTCAGGGGAGTATAACGCAGCGTTTCGCAGGTCGGCTTCAGTTTGCCGACTTTCGACCAGAAAAAGTCTTCCTCTTTCAGCGTGTATGCCATCTTTTCAGGCGTCCAGTCGAGCAAGACGAGGAGCTGTTCATAATTCAGCAGCTGCCAGTTGTTGCGGATCAGCGTCAGGTAGCCGTGGGTGCTCCATTTTTTCGGAACGACCGGAGTTCCGGTGAGCCCCATTTCAAGGGCCGCACCCAGGACTTCCGTTTCAGGGCATCCCAGAATTTCCGCGATTTTCCGGG
>CAYWZD010000659.1:0-2343 GCA_964462755.1 uncultured Victivallales bacterium
AAAGAAGCTGAACTCATATTTTAGTGTCCTCCAGATTTTCGTCCGGGAGTTCCGTTTCCGAGAGTTGCCCAATCCGGTTGTTAACTTCCGGAGAGTCGTTTGCCGCGATCTCTTCCGGGGTGGGCGAATAGGAATCCGGGATGCTGTCAAACCGGACGATGATGGCGGAAAGGTTGTCGAGTCCCTGAGCCGCATTCGCGGTCCGGACCCAGGATTCCAGCGTCTCCCGGAAATCGGCGGACCCGGCCAGGTCGCTTGCCAGAGCCGCGTCCGGAATCTGCCGGTAAAGGCCGTCCGAACAGAGAAGGAAAATATCCCCCTTTTCCACAGCGGTTTCTGCGGAGGCAAGGAAAAAACTGTCCTTGAGGCCCACCGCATTGGAGAGGACGCCGCGCATATAGTCCGGCAGACGGCTTTCGGAAATCCCCGCGGCGGCGGCGACGGTATGGTCGGAGGAGAGACATTCGATGCGTCCTTTCCGGACCCGGTAGATGCGGCTGTCGCCCGCGAAGTAAAGATTGGCTTTTCCGGGAAGCCACGGGTTCAGGAGCAGGACGGCAATGGTGGCGCCCATGCTCCGGTAGCCGCGTTTCTCCGCGTATGCGGCGATGGCGGTGTTCGCCGCATAAACGGCGGCGCTCAGATTCTCCTTGCGGGCCTCGGGCAGCATCGGCGTGGAATCGAGGGTGTTCCGGATGAAGGTGACCACCGTGGAGCTGGCGATCTCGCCCGCCGAACCGCCGCCCATGCCGTCCGAAACGGCATAACAGCCGGATTCGTTCATGACAAGCAGGGCGTCCTCGTTGTTTTTGCGCTGTTTTCCGACGTCCGTGATTTGCGCCACGGAACAGTTCTTTTTCTGGAATGTTTCACAGGGCATAATCTTTCCTTATCGTTTGGACCACATTTTCCGGACAAGCGGATCGCCTGGGATACCCAGCCGCAAAATCTCATCGCGAATGCGGATCGCCTGTTCCGGTTCCGCGGAAGAGAATCCGGAATCCAGCTTGATCAGCGGCGCGCGATACTTTTTCAGTGCTTTCATGTAGTTTTCAGGAACGTTTTCCGGCAGGGCTTTCGGACTCGAAAGGAAAATGGCGATGCCCCGGGCAATCAGCCCCTCACGGGTATTCTCCGGACATTTCATGTAGTCCGCAACCAGATTGTCCCGTTTTTGCAGCAGGGACTTTACAAAGGCATAATACTTGCCGAGTTTTCCATTGTCGAGGTTCTTGCTTTTCGGAAGCCTCATGAACATGCAGAAGCCTTCCATGCTTTTGATCGTAAAGTGAAAACGGAGGATTTCAGGCTGGAAGGCGAGATCTTCGTAGACCGCGGTGTCAAGCGGAAGAGGCAGGGAATAAAGAAAATCGTAGAACGGTTCGATTCCAAGAACCCGGTCGTATTCGCCCGCCGGAGCGGTGCGGCCGCGGGACGGCAGTTTTTTCCGCAGGACATCGCACCCGAAGACTTCCTTCATGACGGCAGGATCGAAGAAACAGGCGATCTGCGGAGGCGTTTCAAGCCGGGTGTCCACCCCCTGTTTTTTGAGCGCCTCAAAGAGAAATTCAAGCTGGCGCGCCGTGGACGAAAGGAATTCCGCCATGTCGGCCTGTTCCCTGCGGATCGTGGCGATGTGACGGTCCAGAAGACACTGTTCCGCAGGAGGAAGGGCAAGATTGAGAGCAATGACTTTCTTGAAGTTCATCCCCCCGAGATCCTTTTCCGCCGCATGGAGATCCTCGGCGGTTTTTTGAAGGGCGATCAGCGGAAGCGACAGTTTTTCCGCACGGGAACGGACCGTTCCGGCTCCGCGTCTGGCGATCAGGGAAAGTTCCCCGAGAACCGTCGCATAGTCGACCGGCCGCTGTCCGAGTTTTTCCAGCGCTTTCTCGATGATGTCGTTGTTGCGGATGTCGGTCCGGACCGCTTCGGCAAGTTTCCCGGCTTCGGACAGAAGCGGACCCATATATTCCGGCTGTTTGCTCAGGAAAAGAGGTTTCAGGACGGATTCCATCTGGGCGAGACGTCCCCGGAGCTCCTCGAACGTAAGGGTATCGTTCCCCGCGGCGGCTTTCAGGGTGACATAGGAGTCCAGCAGTTTTTTGGACTGTTCCGCCTGCTTGCGGCTGGAAACGGCGTCCGAATCGTTCCAGCTCCAGATGTCCATGCGGGAGGCGTCGATTGCGCCCAGGGCATACGCGGCCTCCGTCCAGTTCGACGCTTTCAGGGCGGCTTGTGCACGTCCCCACTGGCTGAGGGTGGCGCGCCATACCCCGACATCGCGTTCCAGATCGTCGGCGCGAAGACGGCAATCCTCGGCGCCCCGGCAGGTTCTGGAAT
>CAYWZD010000660.1:0-2338 GCA_964462755.1 uncultured Victivallales bacterium
TCCTGCGGACGGTTCAGCTTGAGAAGGCGGGCGTAGAGACTGCTGGTCGAATTCATGTCCAGCTTGAAACAGGGCGGCAGGACCGGCGCCGTCAACTGGTGAAGGAACGCATCGTTTTCGAAGAAGGCGCTCAGACTCAAAAAGAGTTCAAGGTCGAAGTCCAGCATGACGATTTCGCATTTCTCGGAATCGGGATCGGGCGCGAACCCGTGAAGATCGTCCGGGCGCAGAAAGCAGAGATTTCCTACGGACAAATACTGTTTTTCGCCGTTGACCCGGTGGATGACCTTTCCGCTGGAGACCAGAAGAATCTCGGAAAAATCGTGCGTGTGGAGCATAGTGCCGCTTCGCGGAGCGGAATGGAAAAACAGTCCGCCCTGAACGGGCATGGAGTGAAAATTCCCGCTCCGGATCCACGTGATTTCATGGCAGGTGATCCTTGCATTGATCACCGGATCGAGCCAGTTTTCGCTTTTCTGCCGGTTGCTGTCCATAAAACACTCCCGTCCGCGCCATTCCCCTCTAAAATGATAATATACAGCAAAAAAATGATAAAATCCAGCAAGCATGGCAATTTTTCCGTATTATATTCTATTTCACGAAAACAGGAGAATACTTATGGCGTTTCATGTGAAAAATTTCATTCAAACGGCAATATCCGGCAAGAAAAAACTGGCAATTCCGATCATGACTTCACCTGGAATCGCGCTGACCGGCGCAAAAGTGCAGGAGGTATTCCGGGACGGCGCGCTTCAGTTCAAATGCATCCGGGCCTTGTCCGAAGAATTTCCCGCCGACGCACATGTAACATTCATGGACCTATCCGTCGAAGCCGAGGCATTCGGATGCCCGATCCAGATTTCCGAGCACGAAAATCCCACGGTTTCCGGCCCGACGGACATCGATCACCTTCGCCGGCCGCAAGTCGGTGAGGGTAGAACCGGCGAAATTCTCAAATGCGCAAAGCTGTGCGCGGAAAATCTGGAACGTCCCGTTTTCGGCGGAATGATCGGGCCGTATTCGCTGGCCGGACGTCTGGCCGGGATGACGGAAATGATGATGTACGCCGCCGCCGAACCGGAGGTTGCGCACAAAATATTGGAACAGACAACCTCTTTCCTGACAGATTACGTTCTTGCCATCAAAGCAACGGGAGTTTCCGGCGTACTGATCGCCGAACCCGCCGCCGGACTGCTTTCTCCGGAAATGTGCCAGACCTTCGCCGCGGACTATCTGAAAAAGATTTTCGCCGCCGCCAAAGATGATTCCTTTATGATAATATTGCACAATTGCGGCCGCACCGAAAAACAGGTAGGCGCGTTGCTCTCGACCGGCGCCCATGCCCTCCACGTCGGAAACGCGGTCAAAATTACCGACATCCTTGCACAGGTCCCGGCCGCCTTCCCCGTCATGGGAAATCTGGACCCTGTGAGTGTTTTCAAGACCGCTTCCCCGGAAACGGTTTATGCAAGAACAACAGAATTCCTGAAGGAAACCGCGGGATATCCCAACCACGTTCTTTCCAGCGGATGCGATCTTCCGCCCGGAATCCCGCAGGATAACATCCACGCGTTCTTCAAGGCGCGGGAAGATTTCTTTTCATAAACAACCAACTGGAAAAACAAGGCGAAAATGACCACAGAAATTAAAACACCATTCAAACCGTGGCCGGGGACAATGACCGCAAGGGAACGTTTCCTGCGGCAGATGAACTTCCAGAGCTTCGACCGTTCGTTCAATATGGAATTCGGTTACTGGGATGATAATTTCACGGAATGGAAGCTGTTCCGCGACAATCACATCACCAGCAATGAGGAAGCCGACATTTTTTTCCAGTTCGATCCGATCCGCTGCATATCCTCCAACATCTGGCTTTCTCCCCGTTTCGAATGCAAAATAATCGAACGGCGCGGCAGCACCAACATCCTCCAGAACGGGGACGGCCTGTTGGCCGAGGTCCCGGCGGACGGACATGCCACGATCCCTCATTATCTCCAGTCGAGCATCGTCACGCCCGACGACTGGAAGCGCTGCAAGGAAGAACGGATGAACCGCAACTCTCCGGAACGCATTCCGGACGTGGCCGCCCTGAAACGGAAATTCCCCGACGAACGCACCTATCCGCTCGGCATCTGGTGCGGCTCCATGATCGGCAAAATCCGCGACATGCTCACCTTCGAAGGGCTCGCATACGCCTGCGCCGATTATCCGGACATGGTCGAGGACATGGTCGAAACCAGCTGTCAGCTGGTCGAAGATTCTATGGACCTCCTGTTGCCTCACTTCCAGTTCGACTACGCGGCGGGCTGGGAGGACATCTGTTTCAAGAACGGACCGC
>CAYWZD010000661.1:0-2333 GCA_964462755.1 uncultured Victivallales bacterium
GGATTGGAGGCGTCCACGATGTTCAGGATCAGGTCGATGGGGGTGTCCATCAGTTCCTTGAAGGCGACCTTTTCCTCGGGGGAAGAGGAGGAAAGACTGTAAATGCCCGGCAGGTCAACGACTTCCACTTCCAGAACGCCGACACGGACAATTCCGCTTTTCCGTTCCACGGTGACGCCCGGATAGTTCCCGACGTGCTGGCGTGCGCCTGTCAGAAGATTGAAGAGGGTGGTTTTACCGCAATTCGGGTTTCCGGCAAGGGCAACACGAAAAGTTTGTTTCATGATGTATGGTGAAGTCCTTTATAGAATGATTTCCCGGGAATGGTCCTCGGAGATTTCCCTGGCGGGATGGACCCATATCTGGGCGGCGTCGCGGGAGCGCATGGAAAGACTGCTTCCCATGACGCGGACTCGGAGAAGATCGCCGAAGGGGGCGTGTCCTTCCAAGGTCAGGAGCGTCCCGGAAACCAGTCCGAGATCGGCGAACTTCTTGATGCCGCGGAGGTTGCTGCTGACGTGCGCCACGATGCCGGACTGTCCGACTTCCAGCGTGTCCAGCGCCACAACATCCTCCTGGGAGTCGGCGGAAATGGACGGCATGGTTGTATTCAGGTAATCGCGGAGTCCCTCGCAGTCCGGACGGTTCATGATGGCCTCCGTCAGGGTGACGAATCTCGACATGACTTTTTCGCCGACAATGTGTTCCACCTTGCAGGCGGTCCGGTTCGATTCATCCTCCTCGAGTTTCAGGAGCGTGCGGAAGAAGTTCTTCAGTGCGGCGTGGCGGAGCCGGATCACCGCCGCCCGTTCCGTTCCCCGGACGGTCAGCGTGACGGGCGTGTGGGACTGATAACGGATCAGTCCCTTGGCCGCGAGCATCTGAATGGCGTTGGTCACGGACGGCATCTTGACGTTCATGCGGTCGGCGATATCCTTTGTATGCGCATGTCCCTTGGTTTCAATGATCTCGGCAATGACTTCGAGATAGTCCTCAAGACTGCTTGAAATCGGTTCGTTCTGCATTTTTAAGGCTTTTCAGGGGTTGAGCTTTTCATGTCTGTATAAAATACATCCGCACCCCCCTGTTTTCAAGGGGTATTTTTAGAAATGCCTAATTATTGCGGAGGAAAGAAGACCCCGGCGTTTCTGAACTCTTTTTTAAAAAGGCGGAAAGAAGAGTGAGATTGGGAAAGAACTCATTCGGTGGCGCGGCGGAGCGTCAGCAGCACGATCTCCGGCGGACACATGAAACGGGCCGGAAGCAGGGACGTCCCCACTCCGACCGTGATGAAAAGCTTCTGCTGTCCGGCGTCGAGCAGTCCCTTCGCGTGTTCCTTTCCATAGTCCGACGGCACGAACGGCGGTCCGAAAAAGGGCAGGATGATCTGTCCGCCGTGAGTGTGGCCGGAAAGCATCAGTTCAAAGGGAATCCGCAGTTCCCGGAAGTAGTCCGGAGAGTGGGAGAGAATGAGTGTCGGACAGGTTTCATCCGTCTTGGCGATTCCCTTCTGGATGAGCCACGGACGCGTTTCTCTGTCCGGCAGACCGAGGATGTTCAATTTCTTTCCGCTGATTTCGCGCACGGCGTTTTCGTTTTCGAGTACCGGGATATGGTATTTTTCCAGAGCGCGGCGGACCCGCATGCCGTCATACCACCAGTCGTGGTTGCCGAGAATCGCGTAGACTCCATAACGGCTTTTCAGTCCGGACAGTACTTCCGCGGTGTCTTCCGGCGTGGCGCGGCGTCCGGCCTCTCCGATGAAGTCGCCCAGCAGGAAAACCAGATCCGGGTCCTGTCCGTTCGACAGCTCCACCACCTTTTCGAGACGGGAAAACGCGGCGGCGGTTTTTCCCTGATGAATGTCGCTGATCAGCATGACCCGGAGTCCGTCGTGCTCCGGACGCCAGTTCTTCAGGAAAAGGGTCCGGTGCCGGAGAATGAGCGTTGCGGGTTCGATCTCGAAGGCATAATAAGCGCTTCCCGCCAGCGCGAAGAAAAGAAGCAGGAACAGACACGCCAGCCCCGCTTTCCAGAGGCGTCCCGGGGAGGACCGGAACCAGGAGAGAATTGGATTTTTCCGGGGAGGCTGAATCATGGAATCCCTTTTTTCCCTTTGAAATCAATCATAAAGCAGGGCTGTTCTCCGCATGGCTCCGGTGATGACCGTGATTTCGTCCGGCGGAGTGATGAACGGCGGCATGGTGTAGAGCCACGGTCCGAAGGGACGCAGCCACACGCCCGTTTCCAGCACGAGTTTCCGGATGGTTTCCGGATCGGGCGTTTTCCGGAGTTCGACCACGCCGACCGCGCCCAGCGCCCGGACGTCCTTC
>CAYWZD010000662.1:0-2330 GCA_964462755.1 uncultured Victivallales bacterium
GCGCCGGTGATCCATTGTCCGAAGTAGTTGCCCCAGAGGTTCTTGGCCCATCCGGTATCGGAGACCGTGAAATGGAGGTCGTTTTCGTCGAGCCCGTGCCAGAGCTGGGCGGTGACGCGGTGTCCGAGCGGATATCCGTGGCTGTGGAGAACCAGTTTCGGCATTTTGCTGGTGCCGGAAGTGAAGATCATCAGCATGGGGTCGGACGCTTTGGTTCTGGCAATGAATGCATTTTTGACCTTGTGATGAGAAAGCGTATTCGGAGATTGAATCTCTTTGGTATAGGAGATCCAGCCCTCGCGTTCGCCGTCGACAATCATGCGGATGTCGAGCGAAGGGCAGTCGTTGTAGATTTCATCGATTTTATCGGCGTTGGAACTGTCCGTAATCACCATTTTGAAGTGACCGAACTGAATGCGCTGGCGGATGTCGTGTGGGGTCAGCAGCGTGGGCGATGGGCACTGGATGGCGCCGATTTTGATGAGAGCGAGAGAAAAAAACCACCATTCCGGGATGCGCGGAAGAAGCACGAAAACACGATCGCCCGGAGAAATCCCGTATTTGATCAGAAGGTTGGCGGCCCGGTTGGAAAGGTTGGAAACGTCATGGAACGTGAAGCGTTTTTCCTCTCCCTGCTGGTTCGCCCAGATCATGGCCAGACGGTTGCGCGAACGCCGGGCAATCTTGTCGATCACATCGAAGCCGTAATTGAAATATTCGGGCACGGAAACCGGAAATGCATCATTGAATGTGAATTCGGTATTTTCTTCCACAGAACATTTTTCTTTCATAGACAAGACCTTGGATTTTCAGAAATGATTCGAAATACTATATTCCGAAGAGAAAGTTTTTCAATAAGGAATCGGTAAAAAAATGGAACAAAGGAAAAAGGTTCCGGAGGGATGGCTGCATGGCCGCGGACCGCCGGAGGAAGAGAAAAAAGCGGGCGTGGAGAAAAAGAAAAAGTGATAATTCTCTGAAATGAGGGTTGCTTTTGCCGAACCGGGTTGTACAGTAAATTCATTCGCTGAAATATGGAACAATCGAAAGTCTTATGACTTTATGAAGGGTTTGAAAAGGTTGCTCGGGTTCATCCGGCCCTACTGGGGACTGTGCAGCATATCCGGGATAAGCCTCCTGATTTTTACGGCGCTGGGGATGCCCATGCCGTGGTTTCTGAAACTGATTATCGACAAAGCTCTGGGAAGTTCGGACCTCGGACTTCTTGTTCTTCTGCTCGGATGTATTTTCACGATCTATATTCTGCGTGAAATCTTTTTCTACATCAGTCATTATCTGTTCTACTACACCGGCAACCGGATTCTGTTCGGGGTGCGGATCAAGCTGTTCAAGCATCTGCAAAGCCTGTCGCTCCGTTTCTATCAGGAGTATCGCACCGGAAAGCTGATCTCCAACATCCTGACGGATGTTTCGATGCTGAACGGGATGATCAGTACCGTTCTGGTGAATCTGGTCATTCATCTGTTCACCATCGTCTGTATTCTGACGGCATTGGTCATCATGAGCCCGAAACTGTCGGTCATCTGCTTCATTCTGGTTCCGCTTCAGGCGTTCAACTTCACCTATTTCCGGATCATCATGAAGCGCGTGGCCGTGGATCTCCGGGAAAGAATGTCGGAGGTTTCCGCGAGTCTGGCCGAGACGATCAACGGGATCAAGGTGGTGAAGTCTTTCGGAAAAGAGCGCACGGAAAGCCGTGAATTCGCGGAGATGCTGAGACCCACTTTCGACGCCTCCCTGCGGCTCAATATGCAGGGCGTCTACACGTGGATCATTTCGGAAGCGATCAACTGCGTCTGCATCATTCTGGCCCTCGGCTGGGGCGGATATATGGTGGTGCTCGGAGAGATCAGCATCGGCGACCTGGTTGCGTATTATACTTACCTGACGATGCTGACGGGCCCGCTGAGCGCGCTGGGGGGGCTTTCCGGGGCGATCTCGGACGGCATGACCAGCATCGACCGAATCGGCGTCCTTCTGGATTCCGTGCCGGAAGTGAAAGAATCCAGACATCCGCAGGAACTGGAGTTCGCCTCCGGTCATCTGGAGTTTCAGAATGTGAATTTCGGGTATGATCCGAGCAAGCTGGTTCTCCGCGATTTTTCGCTGGATGTCAAACCGGGCTTGAAGGTGGCTCTGGTGGGGCCTTCCGGATCGGGAAAATCGACCATTGCAAGCCTTCTGATGCGATTTTTCGACGTGACGAGCGGGAGTATTCGTCTGGATGGCGTGGATTTGCGTGACCTGAGCATGGAATCGCTGCGGCAGAACGTAGGAATCGTGCTTCAGGATTCCTTCCTTTTCAGCGG
>CAYWZD010000663.1:0-2326 GCA_964462755.1 uncultured Victivallales bacterium
GCTCAAAATGCATTTTCACGATGGGCCATTGAGGGTAACTTGAGGAATACTGAAGAAAAATAAGAGATGGAATTGAAAATGATTAAATTTATAATATTGTTAGCATATGTAAGATTGCGTATGTGATTATATGGCATAGTTTCGGCAACCAGTGGTTGTGATCATCGCGATTCTGGCGTCGCTGCTGCTGCCGTCGCTGAACCATGCGAGAGAACGGGGGCGTCAGGCCCTCTGCCTGAGCAATATCAAGCAGATTTCCCAGGGGATGATCATGTATCTGAATGACAGCAAGGAGCGTTTCATGCCGTATGTGATGCCGCTGACAAGCACGGGACGCCGTCAGAAATGGCCGGGGGTTTTCTCCAAGGCGGGTTACACCACCAACCGGATTTACATCTGTCCCAGCCGGACCGGCGACAAGGTGGACTATCCTCCGTATTTCAGTGAACTGCTGAAGCCCAATCCATCCTTTCTGGACGATTCGGAAATGTGGGCCTATGTGCATTACGGATACAACTACTTCAAGCTCGGCGGAGACCGGCTGGTCAGCATATCGGAACCGCCGCCGAATCTGCGGCAGGTCAAAAGGCCGTCCCTCACCATCGCTTTCGGGGAATGCATCGATGCGACGCGGACGCAGGGGTCCCTGGTTGTCACGCCCCGTTATCTGACGACCGGAACCAAAGAGGCAATCGTCTGGCCGAACCACGGCAACACCGCGTCCATCAGCTGGGTGGACGGACATGCCTCCGTCATTTCCGGAGTCGGCACAGGAGAAGGATGGGCGGCCAATGCCTATCAGCCGGGACGCCCTCTCGCCAATATCTATCAAACCAACAGCCCATGGGATATCAACTGATGAAAACAGCAATCTGCCTCCTCTGCGCCGCAATGTTCCCCCTGTCCGCCCAGACCAAACTGATTAAGATTGGATGGGACTCCCCGGATGCCGCGTTCCTGCGGAAAAATGCAGGAATGGTCGAAAAGGCTTTGCCATTCGATGGAATCGCCATCAGCCTTCCCCGAAAAATGAAGGACGGCAAGCCGGATGTCGAATACGGACATCTGGTTTTCAAAAACGCCCCCATCGATCCAGCGATCGTCAAGGCATGGCAGAAAGACCTTCAGGAAGCAAAGCTGGAAAAACTCAAGCACAATTTCGTCAAGATCAGCTGTGCGAACGCCGATTATTCATTCTTCGACGATCAGGCATGGAATACCGTCACAAAGAATATCGAACTGGTGGCCGCCGCCGCAAAAAAGAGCGGGCTGAAGGGAATCTGCTTCGACATCGAACACTATAACTACGGCAAACCGGCATTGTTTCAATATCTGCCCGCCTCCGGAAAAAGTTATGCGGAAACCGCGGCCAAAGCGCGTCAGCGCGGAGCCGAGGTAATGCGCGCCATGTCCAGGGATTTTCCGGACATCATTGTTTTCACCATCCTCGGAAGCTTTTCCATCAATTATCCGGCGCTGAATTCCGCCGATCCGGAAAAATATCTTGCGAACGCCCAATACGGATTGTCCACGGCCTTTTTCAATGGAATGCTGGACGCCATTCCGCCGCAGGCAAAACTTTTCGACGGCGATGAAACCGCGGGATACACCGCCTCGAACGCGGAAGAGTTTTTCCAGATTTCCAAAAACTTCATGAAAAAAGCACCTCTCCTTGTGTCCCCTGAAAACCGGGTGAAATACCAGACGCAATGCCAGCCCGCCATCGGAGTGTTTCTGGACTGCTATCTGAACGAAAAAGGGTTCTGGGTGATAAAATCGCCCGATATGGAACGTCTGCCGCTGTTCCGGCGGAATCTGCGGCTGGCTCTGGAATGCTCGGGAGACTACGCGTGGCTTTACACGGAACAATGCCGGTGGCATCCCATCGAACTGCCTCCGGTCGTTGAGACGGCGATGAAGAACACCATTGGCGGCGGACGCTTATGGGAGAAAGCCATGCCGGGAGTTTCCGAGGCTGTCAGGTTTGCCAGAAACCCGGATCAATTCGCCGCAGAAGGCAAGCGCACCCTGATCTATTCCAATGATTTCACGAAAGGGTTGGGAAACATTCAGCAATGGCAGGGCGGCACCGTGAAAGGCACCATCGAACAGAAAGACGGAACGGCCCGGCTTGCCGGGGTAAGATACGGCAGTCTATTCAAGGCAATCAAAGTCAAACCCGGCGAAGTCTATCTGGTTCGCGCCGCGGCAAAGACGGAAGGGGACGGGCAATCTTCCCTGACGGTCACATGGCAGGACGAGAAAAGAAAATACTGGGTATGCACTTGACAGAAGCGACCACAAGGTGTAGCTTATGAGCATATGG
>CAYWZD010000664.1:0-2315 GCA_964462755.1 uncultured Victivallales bacterium
CCGTCGAACGTGCCGTGCCGGAGATCGGGGCCGAATCGTGGGAACTGGCGGCGGCATGCATGCGCGGTGCGCTTGCATCGCTGGGGAGCATTACCGGGGAAGAAATTTCGCCCGACATGCTGGACGAAATCTTCTCCCGGTTCTGCATCGGAAAATGAGTTTTAACGCAGAATGTCGCAGGAAATGGATTCTCCCGAAAAAAGGTATTTCCCATTTTCTTTAGGTCTAATCATCCCATAGGTTGACTTCAGCGGCGGGGTTTTTTGGGGAAGTGTGAATTCCGCCTCATTTTTTGAGGCGTCCAAGCCGATTACAGCCACACGGACGTTGTCTTTTTCATCGCGGAAAAGGAATACGGCGCATTTTCCATTACGGTTCATTGCTGTAATTTTTTCAATGGGTTTTCCTGACAGGATATAAGGTTCCATTTCCCGGAGGGTTCTTACAATTCCGGCAAGGCGTTTTTTACGTTCCTCGAAACGTGATTTTTCAGGACCCTTTTTCATGCTTTGCCATGCATAAAAGAGAAATACTTTTGCCCCATATGCCGCTTGAAGCATTGTATTGGCCAACATCTGGTTTTCAGTCGGTTCGATCCACTGATTATAGAGAGAAATATCTTTTGAGATATTTGGATCCGGCTGATAATCTGCCCAGTTGAATGCCTGCGGAACCGTCCAGTAAATGGCTCCGCTTTTTTCCAAGGACATAGCATCGGCTGCGTAACGTTTCATGTCGGAACCTTTTTCCCGGAACGGATAGGGGTCCCAGCCGAAGACATCACAGGCGGGGAAGAAACGGTAGGCTTCTTTCGGAAAAACTGAGATAAGCCACGTGGGATGATTCGGATCGAGTTCATTGATCAGAGTCCGCTTTCTTGCCATGCGTCCGATAAGCGCCGGAGCGGGTTCGTCCGCCATATACCAGGCAAGGAGTGCGGGATGATTCCGATAGGTTTCGACGATTTTCCGAAGCAGGATGTCCTTTTGCGGTGTCTCTCTGGCATGAGCGGTCTGGCGATAAAGCCCGAAACTGACCAGAATTCCCAATTCCCGGCACATGTCCAGATAGGCTTTCGTCTCGCCTTCCGGACGATAACGCCAATTCAACTGATAGTCATGGATACAATTGATTCCGAGAGCACGGAGTTCTAGCAGTTCTTTCCTGATTTCCGGAAGAGATTCTTTTGGGAAACTTGCGAAAATTCCCGCAAGGAGAGTTTCTTTCCCGTTCACCACGGTACATCCGTTTTCCTTGATGATGCATGAAGCATCTGGATTGGTATTCCAGCATTCGGCGTTCAGGGAGAGTTTTTTCTCGCCGCCGATGATCTTGTTTTTTGTGTCGAGCAAAGTCACTTTCAAAGAGAGTTTTTCGGGAGGCAGTTTCCCGAATGCGAGTTCCACAACATGACCGGAGGGAGACAAGGTTCTTTCCTGAAGTTTTTTCCCGGAAGAGTGAAACAGTTCAAGCAAAAGAAGGGGGACGGCATCTTTCGGAAGGAGATTGCCGACCGCATGATTATTGAAGCGTACTTTTCCATTCGTTGCTGAAACTCTCCGATGGGTAGGCCAGGTTTGCTCGAAGTACCATTCGGGAAGATCCTCGTAGATTTCGAGGTTATCGAAGAAAACGTCCCCCCCAGTCTGATTGTTTTTGCAGAGTGCTCCGAGAACCACCCTGTAATTGTAGAGATCCGGTGATTCTCCCCGGGAGATGAATTTACCGCCGTAGCAGCTCCACTCTCCTTCGGTTCTAATTTTGCCGAAGGAATAGACTCCGTAAACATATTTCGGACTGGCGGCTTTTGTATAGGCTTCGACACAGACGATGGGATGGAGGGAACCTGTTTGGCGAAGCCATATCTCCATCCAGTATACTTTTCCGGGCTGGAGGGCGGGGTTGATCTCCAGGTATGAAAGAGTTTTTCTCGTATCCGTATTGCATCCGATCCTGAGTCCACCACCGCCGTTCCGACCGAAAGCCCGGGCACGTTTCACAAATTTCCCCCCGTCATTCGGGAAACGCGTCCGTTCTTCGAACGACCCGTTTTTAACGAGGGAAAGACGATTTCCCTGCGCCGTATCCAGCCGTTTGTAATGACTCAGGTCGAAGGCCAGAATTGAAAATGCGACGATACCGATGGATAATGAGAAAAAAATTTTTTTCATTTGCACTCCTGCTTTTTATATTTCAATTTCAATGAGCCTCTTTCAAAAGTTTTGGCTCTTTTTCGTTAAAAACGTATTTTTTTGACGCGGCAAGTCCATCTTGCCGCTCCGAATTCGGTTTTTTCTTGAAAAAGCCGGAAAAAT
>CAYWZD010000665.1:0-2311 GCA_964462755.1 uncultured Victivallales bacterium
TTTCTCATTCGGATGCCCGATGGCTTCAGCCGCCCGGTCATGGTCTATGCGGACATGCGGGAATCAAAAGAGCTGCGCGCAAAGGAACAGGGCGTTCTGCTGGAAACCTCGGCGGACGCAATGCGGAATGCCGGAGCCTATGAAAAAGGTTCGCTTCCGGGCTCGCTGAAACTGACCCCGGGAAGTGCGGACAAGCCGCTGGTATGGGAATTTGAAATCCCGGAAGAGGGGATTTATTATTTCTTCGCCGCATTTCATACTTCGGGGACAATGCGGAACCTGTTCGAATTCTCCGTGGACGGCGACAAACCCGCATCGCTTGAAATCCAGATGCTGGCCGGAAATTATCTGAACCATGCGTGGAGGCACCTTTTCCGCATTGACAAACCGAGAGATAAATATTTTGAATTTCTCCGGCTGAAAAAAGGAAAACACACCTTGACGATATGGCCGAAACGCGAAGGGGTCGTGCTGGAAAAAGTCGCGGTCACGAACGATATTGAAATGATTTACCGTTAACTGAAAAGGAGTTTGCTATCATGAAAAAAATGTTATGGGTTCTGCTTTTTCTCTGCGGGAGCATAATGTTGTCCGGACAAACCGCCTCGCCGGGCGTGGCGGTCACCGTAGACGGAGTGAAATCGAATGTGCCTCTGGTGCCGAATGAGTTCAAGAACCTGACCCGTTATCAGAATCCGCCCTGGGCGAAAGCTGCCGCCAAAGACTGCTCGATCGTTGCATTGAAGAGTTCGGAAATGGATGGCGACTGGGAAGCAATCGAGTTCAGTTTCACCCCTCAGGCCGATGGAGAAATCCGTCTGATCCTCGCCGGAAAATGGTTTCAGGCCCCCTCCACCAAAAAGCTTCGCGACCTGTGGGTCGGTTACGACAACATCACGGTTACCGGCGCAACGCTGGTCAATCCGGACTTCGAAGACTTCAAGAACGACGGCAGTCTAGCGGGCTGGATCAGCCTGAAAGGAAAGATCGTCAGGAATTCCGACATGGCGAAGTCCGGAAAAAGCTTCATCAAGGTTACTTCCTCCACCCCTGTGTTTCAGTATTTCACCGTGAAAAAAGGTCAAAAAGTAACGGTCAGGCTGTTCGCCATGCCCTTCCCCGGGGAGTAACATTTTTCATTCTTTTTTCTGTTGAATTTGTCGTGAACCTTGTCGGTCGGCAAACCCGGAAAGGTTCCTGCCATTAAAAATATTGTACGATCGTTCAACATAATGGTGAACCCTCATCCGGGAATTTCTTTCCGGAAGTGCGGCGGATCGCCACGCTTTCCCCAGTTGATTTGCTCCCCTACGGAGAGGACCCGCCAACGGAGGCAGTTGCGGCATTGGGCAGAGTTTTCATCGAGGCAGGGCTTATTTTCGTAAAGCTGATACCTTCTGCGGTATTCGGTATCGGTGATGTTGGGCATGATGACATTTGCGCCCGCAAGGAGCCCCTGTTCACGTCCGCGGTCGTCAAGCGCCTGAAGGGCGGTGGTCGACGCGATGTTGACGTCGTGAAGATACAGACGCGTGACCGCGATCATTTTGAGTCCGAGTTTCAACTGACGCTCCATATATTCCGGGGTCAGCTCGATGCCCTTTCCGAGCGGGGTGTCGCGATGAGGCAGATAGGGCCCCATTCCGATCATATCGAGGTCCATCTCATGAAAGAAAAAGATGTCGTTGGCGAGGTCGTCGAGCGTCTGTCCGGGAAGTCCGCACATGACGCCGCTTCCGGTCTGATAGCCGATTCGTTTCAAGTTTCCGAGGCATTCCCTCCGGCGCTCGAAGGAATGGTTGGCAGGATGAAGCTTCGCATAAAGTTCAGGCGAAGAAGTCTCGATCCGCAGGAGATAGCGGTGTGCCCCGGCCTCCAGCCAACGGCGGTAAACCTCCTCCGTCTGTTCCCCGAGACAGAGGGTAATGCCCAGGTTCTCCCCGGCGAAAGTATGAATGCGGCGGAGAATGCGCTCAATAAAGGCGGTATTTTCCTCCGATTCCAGTTCGCCGGACTGGAGCACGATGAAGCCGTATTCCTGTTCGTACGCCCAATGGGCCATCCGGACGACATCGTCTTCGGAAAGACGATAACGGCCGACCTTGAAATTGCTCTTGCGTATACCGCAATAATAGCAGTCCTTGCCGCAGTAGTTCCCAAGTTCGATCAGACCGCGGAGGCTGACCCCTTTGCCGGTATGGCGGAGTTTAACCTCATACGCCGTCCGGAAAAGTTCTTCCGTGTCATCCAGCGAAAGCAGTTCCCGGATTTCTTCGCGGGAAAGCCGGTATGGTTCAAACAGTGATTTTTG
>CAYWZD010000666.1:0-2308 GCA_964462755.1 uncultured Victivallales bacterium
AGTCCGATTTTCTTTCCAGCCAGACTTCCCGAATCATTTGCCGCAACAGTTCCGGTGCCGGAGCCTGAAAATTCCCGGGAGAGTGCATTCCGAACCAATGCCGGATGCCGAACAGGTCACAGAAGACGGCAAAGGTGCCGCGTTCCCTTGAAACGATGCTGAAGTCCGCTTGGGAGCGGAACAACAGGATTCGTCCTGAAAGTTCATTCGCATCCGCAAGATGCCCATTTTTCTCCAGACGGCCACGACAGTCTTTCCGCATTGCGTTCAGTAGATGCAAGCGCATACGCGGAAGCGGCAGATCAACGGATGCAATATGCGCCGGCTGGTTTTTCCAGACATAGGGGCGGTCGTCTTCATGGTGGTTGTTGAGATACTCCAAAGTTTCCACGCCGAGCATTTCTTTTTCTTTCCGGGAAATGTCAATCCAATACATCTCCGAATCCTCCGGCGCATAGGGAATTCGTTTGACGAGCTGTTCCAGTCTGCCGGAGCCCGGATTGAAGTGAATGAAAAGGATGGTTCGCATCATGATCGCACCTCATGCCGCGAGAGCCGGAGGTTCCGGCAGTTCTTTTTCGGAAAGCGAAAACGGCGGCAATGCGTTCCAGAACCACAACAGAACCATCCGGTCGGGCATGCCGCCGAGATCGGCCAGATAATGCTCCCGGACATATTTCCGGTAGAATTCGTCACATCGAGGCAGAAAAATTTCCACCCGCTGTTTCCGGTCGGTTTCGGAACACAGACGCCAGAACGAAAGTTTCTTCTCCGTAAGAATCCGATAGATTTCCTCTTCCTGGCGTTTCCGCTCCGCTTCCGTCCGCCGTTCGGCTTCCCGTTTCCACTCGGCTTCGCGCCGCGCAAGCTCATCCTCGCCCACGGTCCATGCGGTCGAATTCCATAGGAACATGGCGAGCCAGTCGGCCCGGTTCTTCCGCGTCTGATGCTCTTTGGCGAGTTCAAGCACCCCCGCCCATCGTGCCGCCAGTTCGGTAAGCGGCGTCCGTTCGAGATGAGCGAGGAATTCATCATACAGGATGATCTTCTCATGCTCCATCGCTTTGTAAAGTTCCTGTCGGGTCATACAGCCTCCTTGGTTGAATGGAAAATTCCCCGGTTCACAACCGTGACCGGGGAATTTCAAAGGAGACCTTTCCGGCGTGAAACGCCGTTATGTGGCAAAAATCATATCTGTCAGACCTCTCCGGGATTGTTGTTCTTCAGGAAACGATGAATTATCGGACGAGACTGTTTCTCCATTTCCGGTGGAATATTGTGAAGCCAGGAAACCAATTCCACCGTGGAATAAAAAATCTGAACTCCGTAAAGATTCCGTTTCACCAGAAGAATTGCCGCGTCCGTTTCGGTCGGCATCTCCTCCAAGCGCATCAGGATGGATTGTTTGCCTCCATCGCTTGTCCTGTATTGCAGATATGCCGCATGCTGTTCCGAAGCAGAGACTTTTTCATTCAAGAACATTTGATCGCCGATACGGATATGGCAAAGGTGATCCTTTGCGGGATCCGCCAGCAGTTGGCTTCGCAGCGTCGGCCAGGATTCCATCCGATATTCCATCTCGAATTCTTTCCTGCAATATTCGATCAGGGCAATGGGCTGAATCCGGTCGATGAATTGAAGTTTTCCTCCAGTCGTTGACAGCAGGATAAGCCTGCCGGATTTTTCCTGCCGCAAAAGCAGCACGATGATTTGAATGATCAGAACGATAATCGCCCCATACAGGAGCACAAAAATTGTTACAGGAATGATTTCTTCCCCGGACGAGAATTCCATCCATCCCAGACAGGTGCAGGATGCGGCGATCAGGATCAGGGAAATTCCTCCCATAACGGAATTCTGGACGACGCTGCGCATTATACGGTCCTCCCCTTGCTGTTTTGTTGCGGAAGCGGATTTTCCTGTGGTTGTTCCCGACTTTTTTCTGCGATGGAATTCTTGCCGATTTTCGGTTTCGGAGGCTTGGCAATTTCTTTTTTGAGAGGTTGTTCCAACTCGACTTCTTCCAATTTTTCTTTTTCCTCCAGTTCCTTTTGCAAGACAGACCGGACTTGATCCGCTTCGAACACAGAGTGGAAAATACGTTTGTCTGAAGAACTCCCATCCGGATTCAGCGTTTTGCCGTCTTTCTCGGTAAACATGGCATGGGAAATCGGGAGAATCGTGCAGCACTCAGCGGCGTCATAGTGGACGGTAAGACGGTAGGCAACGGGACAGCGGGCGGTCTTCTTTGCTATAAAGCGTTCCCATGCTCCGTGCATGGCATCCGCGCCTTCCGGCGAGTCAAATG
>CAYWZD010000667.1:0-2299 GCA_964462755.1 uncultured Victivallales bacterium
TATTATGACAATCTTTACGAATGGATACGAGGGAAAACATCTCCGCTGGTTTCCGCCGCGGATACGCTCGAACTGATGTCCCTGCTGGAAGATTGTAAAAAACTTGCGGAACATGCGTGAATTGAAAGGAAGCTCCCGATGCGTCTGGACTGGGACAACCTGAAAGTAAATCTGGTCAGCTGCGGATATTCGCTGTGGCCCTCCGGCGTACCCCATTCCTGGACATGGGACAACCGTGTCATTCCGGACAACGACCTCTGGATTTTCGATACCGGCCGCTGTTTCATGGAAATGCGGAACGGCCGAACACGCCTGAAGGAAAATTCGATCATCTGGATGCGGCCCGGTCATTTCTACAATGTCAATCAGGAGCTTGACAATCCCATCGGACATGTCTACATCCATTTCGAACTGATGCGTCCGGACGGCTCCCGGTATTTCCCCACGACCGAAGAAATCCCGGAAACCTTCGATTGTTTCAACTATGCCCAGTGGTGCGCCATGGCGAAAAACCTTGTAAAAATCAGTGAGTTGGGGAAATCCATGGAGGAAAACAAGCCGCGGCTGTCTTCCGGATATTCCTCCGCCGACATTGCCTCGGTCACCTCCGCCATGCTCAAATCCATGCTGATGGGAATCGACCTCTCCGACCTGTTCAGCAACAGGAGCGAAGACCGTTCAAGCGCCGGAAACCATATTGCGATCGAAGCCGCCCAATATCTCGAGGAGAACCGCAACCCGTTCGTTCCGATCCAGACCGTCGCAAAACACTTCTCACTCAGCAGAAACCGTTTCACGAAAATCTTCACCGATTTCTGGCATGAGCCCCCGCAGGAATACCTGATCGGGCGCCGGATACACAAAGCCAAAAGGCTTCTGATCGAAACAGACTGGACGCTCAGCGAGATCGCCGCCTCTCTCGGCTATTCCGATCACTTCTTTTTTGCACGCCAGTTCAAGGAACGAACCGGAACCTCGCCCGGGGTTTTCCGGAGGGGACGCCGACTCCTTCATACTTCTGAAAATCCACCAAATGAACTATAATTTTTTCGAACAAGGAGCAAGAAATCATGAACATCGGAAAAAGTCTGATCGCAGCAGCGGTTTCTGGAATTTTCGCACTTTCCGCGGCGGAACTCAAAATCGACGGCAATTTTCAATCGCTCGGAAAAGACAATCTGCCCGCAAACTGGCTTCAGCACAAAAACTGGGCTGGCTTCAAACCATTCGCTTCTTTTGAACTTGCAAAAGGAATCCAGCCGGGCGAAAATGCCGTTCATATTTTCAATACCCAATCCAAAAACGGAGTTTCCGTCCGGACGGCGCGCCGGATTCCGGGAGTTGCCGGCGATACCGTTAAAGTCGTCTTCAAGGCACGGGGCAAAGGAACCGCATACGCCCAGCTTTATTACTACACCAGAGAGGGAAAATGGAATCAGACATCCGCGCAACAGTTTGTCAAACTCACGGATCAGTGGACGGAATATCCCTTCCAATTTGTCATTTCGGACAGCACTAACGGGAAAACCGGAACCTTCGACGTCGTCTTCGGCGGGAAGCAGGGCCTCGATGCCGAATTCACATCGATTCGCGCTTACCAGAATGAACCAGTCCCGCAGACCACTCCCCGCTGATCCCCGATATTCAGGCACGCACCGGCGGAATTTCAGGAAAACGTATCTGCAAAAAATGAGAATAAGAGAAAAAAATTGAAAGCAAAACAAGGAAAATGATCCCATGAACCATATTCTGATTTCAGATCAAACAGAGGATGCATTTTTCGTCTTGAACAACCTGACCGCATTCAACTACGCATCCACGAAAACGGGGGCTCCCACGGCCAAGCCGCTGACGGACGATCCGACCCGGAAGGCGATCATGGTTCGCGGCGATTCCGATGAAAACCTCGGCGGACTTGTCTATTTTCTGCGGAGCCCGGACGAAATCTACGTCTCCTGGTTCTGGCTGTCCGAAGCAGTCCGCGGACAAGGTTTCGGGATGAAGATCATGGATGCCCTGAAAGAAGAGGCGGTCCGTCTGAAATGCAAAAAAGTCACGCTCTATACCACAACTCATCAGGCTCCCGGATTTTATCAGAAGGCAGGATTCCGTCTGACAAGACAGGAACCGACGCCGTCCTATCCCGCTTTCACGGATTATTACTTCGAATGGCTTCCTGAAACGATGCCGACAACGGAATCCGGAAATGAAAACAGAGAGTGAAATGCGATGAGCTATAAAAAAATAACTGGGTATGCACTTGACAGAAGCGACCACAAGGTGTAGCTTATGAGCATAT
>CAYWZD010000668.1:0-2297 GCA_964462755.1 uncultured Victivallales bacterium
GCCTGAACTGCGGTTTCGCCGTCGTCGCCAAACGCCGCGTCAACGCCACCACGGTGGAATCGTCCCATCTGGTGGGCGACGTCTGCAACCGCGACTGCGTAATCTGCGACGACCTGACCACCACGGCCGGAACCCTTTGCGCGGCCGCCGAACTTCTCAAACGCGAAGGCGCCAAAAAAGTATACGCGGTCGTCACCCACTGCCTCCTCACGGAAGCCGGACGGGAACGCCTCCGGAAAAGCGCGATCGAGGAACTCATCACGACCAACTCCGTTCCACAGCCCGAATCCGCGGACAGCCGCGTCCACCCGCTCTGCATCGCGTCGCTGATGGCCAACGCCATCCGCCGGATTCACAGCGGCGAATCGGTCTCCTGTCTCTTTCAGGTAAATCCGCCCGAGGATTTGCTTTTTTAACCCATAACACCGGCACAAGACTCAACATTGCATAACCAGTATTAAGGAAGGTAAGAAATGGCAAAACAGAAACATGTGTTGAACGTGGTTACGCGTTCAGAAATCGGCAAAGGCGCGGTCAAACGCCTGCGTACCGCGGGGCACATCCCGGCGGTCGTCTACGGCAAGGGCGCTCCGGCCAAAACGTTCTATTTCGCTGCGGCGGAATGGGAAGTGCTCCAGAAATTCGAACTGAACCTGATCTCCCTCAAGGAAGGCGAAAACGAAATTCTCGCCCTCATCAAGGAAGTTCAGAACGACTTCATCCGCGGAAAAGTCAAACACGTGGATTTCCTCGAAATCCGCCGCGACGAAGTCATCCGCACGGTCGTCAAGGTCCATCCCGGACACACGGCTCCCGCCGGCGCCTCCATGGGCGGCATCCTTGAACAGGCCATCCATGAAATCGAAGTGGAATGCCTCCCCGACGCCCTTCCCGAAATCCTGGAAGTCGATGTCGCCGCCCTCAAGCTGGGCGATTCCCTCCACATCGGCGAACTCCCGATGCCCGAAGGCGTCAAAGCCGTCGGCGATCCGGATCTGGTCGTCTTCCATGTGATGGATCCGACCAAGGTTACGGAAGAAACTCCCGCCGCCGCCCCGGCTGAAGGCGCTCCTGCCGAACCGGAAGTGGTCGGAGCCAAGGAAAAGGCTGAAAAGGCCGCCGCTGCCGCCGCCGAGGAAGGCAAGAAGAAACCCGAAGAAGGCAAGAAGAAATAACCACTGGGAGAATGGGCCTGTGCGGAGATTCCGGCAGGTCTGGAGAGTGCAGCGATGGGAAGTGCCGGAAACAGTCTGGGAAACCGCATGCTGATCGCGGGTCTTGGAAATCCCGGCTCTGAATATGCCGATACCCGGCACAACATCGGATTCATGGTGCTCGACAGGCTGGCGGGACATCTGCCGAAGAAGAATTTTGAAGAGGTTCACGGGTGTTCCTCCCGTTATCTGAGAGGAACTTATGCGGGCAGGCCGCTGTTCCTGCAGAAACCCGAAACCTTCATGAACCTGAGCGGGGAAGCGATCGCCGCGCTGATGAGGCGCGAGGAGCTGGAACCCCGGGAGCTTCTGGTGGTATATGACGACATGGATCTGGAACTTGGACGTCTCCGAATCCGTGAAAGGGGCTCCTGCGGCGGTCACAACGGAATCCGCTCCATCATCGAGCATCTGGGAACGGAATCGTTCCCGAGGCTCCGGGTGGGGATCGGACACCGCAAGGGCGGAAACGGCGTGGATCACGTGCTTTCCCCCTTCGAAGCGGACGAGCGCGCTGTTCTTGAAAAAGTGCTCGCCGCCGCGGCCGAAGCTCTGGTTCTGATTCTGAGGCGCGGAATCAAACAGGCTATGAATTCATACAATCCGCTGGATTTTTCGGCGGAACCCGAAACGGAAAAAGAAAAACCGTTAACAACATAAATACACCAGGAGGTGTGAACTTGAAAAAGTATGAGGCAGTTTTCATTCTCGACATGAGAAAGGTGGAGGATGAGGGAAAGGCCTTCTCTGAAGAATTCGCACAGAATGTTCAGGGTTGGGGTGGCAGCGTGACTGAATCGGTCCCCATGGGACGGAAACAGTTCGCCCGCGAAATCGAAAAACGCAAAGCCGGTATTTACTGGAACTATATCCTTGAGCTCGATCCTCTCAAGGTGAAGGAAATCCGCGACAAATACCGTCTGGATGAAAGAGTGGTCCGCATGCTCATCATTTCCTACGAACGTCCCGAACAGGTCCGTTCGACGATGAACGTGGCTCCGGACATCACCGAATAACCCCTCGCGGGGGAAAGGAGTCCTTCGTTATGGCATCTTTGAACAAAGTATTGTTGATGGGAAATCT
>CAYWZD010000669.1:0-2294 GCA_964462755.1 uncultured Victivallales bacterium
TTGCTTTCCTGAAAGATCGTGCTATTTTACCCTTTGCGTCCGTGGTCTTGCCGTCTCAACAAGGAACGATGGAAGGAAGTAGAGTTGCATTTTTTACCGGTTTTATATATTCTTGCCTTTGCCGTAATGCTGCCGGTCGAGCTTCTGATCTGGGGGAGGGCGCTGGATTATGCCCTGGAGGGGTCCTTCCTTGCCAAAAGAATCCTGATGAGCCCCTTTTTCGAACTGCCGGTTCCGCTTCTCTGGGGAATCACCGCGGCCGGCGCCCTCTGTATGATCCGCGCCTTCTTCGCCATCTGCAAGGGGTCCAGAGCCTTCGATGCGCTTCTCTACAGCGGTTTCGCCCTTTTCATGGCGGGACTTTTTCTGCTTTTCCGGATGCCTGTGGCGGCTGCCATCGGCACTCCCCTTGTGGTTCTCGGTTCCATTGCCGCGTGGTTCGCTTACCGCCATCCGGAGCGTCTGCCGTTTCTGATTCCGGCGGACAACCTTCCGCCTTCCCTGTATGAGCAGCTTCTGGCCGCTTTCCAGCTCCTTCCGGTGATCTGCGGAGCCTGTCTTCTTTTTCAGGATGGATATCTGCTGTGGCTTTCCTTCCGCTTTACGCCGATCCTGATTGCGATTCCTTTCCTCGGCTGTTTCCTGCCGACCCGGGGGAAACTGCGTTCTTTCGTGAGCGGATCGGTATACAGTCTGATTCTCTGCGGAATCGTTTTCGGGGCTGCGAGCCTCTTCGCGGAGGGAATTCTTCTGCTGGATCTCTGCATCTGCATGGCTTTCCTGTTCCTGGAACTGGAAGTCGCCTTGATCCTGAGGGAAATTCTTCCGAAGGTCCGCAACATCTCCATTGCGATTCTGGCGTTGAGCATGGCCGTGACGCCGTTCCTCATCCCTCCCGTATGTTACCCGTGGATCGTCACGCTTTCCATGTATATGATGTATCTTTTCATCGACAACCGTTCCGCCATCCGCAAAAAACTGCTTTCCCGAGCCCACTTTTCGAGTCCGAACATTCGTTTCCTCACACGGGAGGAATACGCGGCTCAGGCGTGGGGATTCGGCGCCATGCTGGTTGCCTGGCTTGTGGGAACACAGGGAATTCTGGTGGTCATCGCAGTGGTGGCCGCGGTCTTTGCCGGAGCCCTGTGGAGAACCCGTCTGCTCTGCCGTGACGAGGACCATCTTTTCCTGAGCAATTTCCCTTATGCAATCGAGACGGGCGCTCTTCTTCTCGCCATCGTGATGTTTTCGCCCTCCCGTTCGGCGACGATGGTGATGCTGGCCGCCTGCGCTTGCGCCGCCCCCATGATGCGCGCCATCTGGCAGACCGGTTCCCTCATCGGTAAATTCGGCGGGGAGCGTCCCACCGCATTGTTTTATCTGGCTCTGGCCAATGCCGGGCTGTTTTTCCTTCTGCTGGTCATGTATCTGAGCCGGGTTACTCCCGCGATCCTCATCGGAACCTACTTCATGCTGACCGGAATTCTCCGTATTGGCGCGGCCTCCTACATCCGCGAGGGAGGCGAGCTGAAAAGGGCTTTCGGGTGGGTACTGATCGTCATCGGACAATTCATTTCCGTGGTGCCTCCGGAAGTGTCTCTGCCGGAGCCGGACTGGAGCAACGGCGCCGTGATCTGCGGTGTCATCGCTTTTGCCGCGCTTTATCTTTTCCGCACTTTCGATTTCAGAAACCGTACACCGCATGAGAGTGAAGAAATATGAAACGCAATGAATCCAGTCTCCGCCTCTTTATTGCCCTTGAAATCCCTTCCGAACTGGAAAAAGCGATCCAGCGGTATGAAAAGGAGATTCCCTACTGGCGTTTCTGCAAAGACCTTCATCTGACCGTTCGTTTCATCGGGGAGACTCCCGCCGCAAAGCTGGGACCCCTTCTCGACGGCTTTGAAAACGGGCTCAAAGAGCCCCGCAAAGTCCGTTTTACTCCGGTCGGATATGGCTTCAATCCAAGCGAAAAACGCGCCGGAAGCATGTGTATGAGAATGCAATGCTCCCACGCAATGCAGGAGCTCAAGGACAAAGTCGACGACATCGTCCTCAACGCTCTCGGACTCCCGAAGGAAACGCGTTCCTTCCAGCCGCACGTTACACTCATGCGCTTTCAGAAGCCATTGAGTTTCCTGGATCTTACGCGTCTGAAAAAATGGGGCGACGACTTCCCGAAAATGCCGGAGCCTTTTGCGACGAAGATGATTCTGTTCAAGAGTGAGTTGACCCGTGACGGCGCCATCCATACGGCTCTTTCCGAACAGGAACTGGACTACCTATGAATCCCG
>CAYWZD010000670.1:0-2291 GCA_964462755.1 uncultured Victivallales bacterium
TCATTTCCGGTCTGGGCGCGGTCTTCCTCAAGACCATGGCGCACAAATGCCATCTTCTGGTCTACGGAGCGACGGGAACCATCCCCGGAGCGCAATGGATCTATCCCGCCCTTCCGACCCTCGGAATCTTCGCCTGCATCATCATTGTACGTCTGTTTTTCAGGAAAGCCCCCTACGACAAAAGTCTCGCCGGAGTCATCACCGCCACCACCAACGGAACCAGCGACCTGCCCCGTTACAAGATGTTCTCGCACGTCATCACCAGCGGTCTGGCGGTCGGAACGGGAGCCTCCGCCGGACTCGAGGCCCCGATTGCGCTGACGGGTTCGGCCATCGGTTCGAACACGGCGAAGTTCTTCCATCTCGGGCGCGAATCGCGGACGCTTCTTCTGGCATGCGGCGGCGGGGCGGGCATCTCCGCCATCTTCAACAGCCCCGTGGCCGGTGCGCTGTTCGCATGTGAAATCCTCCTCCCGGCCTTTTCGGTCCCGGCGCTCGTGCCCCTGCTGATGGCCTCCGCGGCCGCCGCCGTGGTCTCCGAACTCTGCAACTCCTACAACCCGTTCATCCAGCTGAATACCGGCTGGACGGTGTTCAACGTGCCGTATTACATCTTCATCGGAATCGCCGCGGGACTGGTTTCCGCAATGGTGATTCGTTTTTCCGTCCTGACCGCGAAACGGGCGGAGAAACAAAAAAACGTCTGGGTCAAAGGGCTGATCGGATGTCTCATCCTGTATATTTTCTTCCTGCTGATGCCCGCCTTGAAAGGGGAAGGGTACACCTACATTTCCGCTCTGATTCAGGGGCGTGAAAGCGCCATTCCCGCCGACGGGCCGCTGGCGTTTCTGTTTCAGAATCCGTGGGCGCTGATCCTTCTGGTCGGACTGCTGGTGTTCGCAAAACCGTTCGTGTCGGCGGTCTCCGTGGAATGCGGAGGCGACGGCGGCATTTTCGGTCCGTCGCTGTTCATCGGGGCCTTCCTCGGCTACTTCATCTCCAAATTCCTGAACATGACCGGAATCACGGTCATCGACCCGGTCAACTGCATCGCGGTGGGCATGGGCGGAGTGCTGGCGGGCGTGATGCACGCGCCCCTCACCGGAATGTTCCTGATCGCCGAACTCACCGGCGGCTACCGTCTCTTCGTGCCCCTGATGATCGTGGTGGCGATTTCCAGTTTCATCAGCAAATTGCTGGTCAAGCACAACGTCTACAAGTCCATGATCGTGCTCAAGGGCGGCATTCCGGAACAGAGAAGCGACGAAGTGATGCTGAAGAGCGCGCGGCTGCGCGACCTCATCGAACAGGACTACACGCCGGTCAAGCAGACCGATACGCTCCGCGCCCTGCTGAAAGTCATCATGGACTCCCCGCGGAACATCTTCCCAGTTCTGTCCGACGACGGACAGCTCACCGGAGTCGTCCGGGTGGACAGCATCCGCAAGTTCCTTCTCAACACAGAGCTTTACGACATGATCCTCGTTTTCGACGTCATGTCCGACACCGGCCCCGTGCTGGACGCCGACGACACGCTCAGCGACGCCGCCCGGCTGTTCGACCAGCTCCGCACCTGGAACCTTCCGGTGGTCGAGAACGACAAGTATGTCGGATTCGTCTCCAAAGCGGGCGTATTCGACAGCTACCGGCGCATGCTCCGCGAAAAACCGGATCTTTTCTGAAACAAAAAATTCGATTTTTTCATAATCCGGTGTATATTAACTGGCTCTGAATGTACATCAACTGATATTTCAACATAGGAACAGGCTCATGTTTAAGACAAGATCCGGACAGGTGAACTTCCCGGAAGTCGAGCGGGACGTCCTCGATTTCTGGAAGAAGGACAGCGTTTTTCAAAAATCAGTCGAAAACCGGAAGGGCAGCGATGAATTCGTCTTCTACGACGGCCCGCCGTTCGCCACGGGCCTGCCCCATTACGGACACCTCCTCGCCGGAACCATCAAGGACGTCGTGCCCCGCTACCAGACCATGCGCGGCAAATACTGCGAGCGCACCTTCGGCTGGGACTGTCACGGGCTCCCCGTCGAATATGAAATGGAGAAGGAGCTCAAGCTCTCCGGCAAGAAGCAGATCGAGGAATTCGGCATCGGCAAATTCAACGAGGCCTGCCGGAGCATCGTATTGCGCTACACCTCCGAATGGGAAGTCATCGTAACCCGACTCGGCCGCTGGGTCGATTTCAAAAACGGATACCGCACCATGGACACCCCTTACATGGAGTCCATCTGGAGCGTCTTCAAGCGTCTCTGGGACGAGGGCCTGATCTACGA
>CAYWZD010000671.1:0-2289 GCA_964462755.1 uncultured Victivallales bacterium
TGGTGTGGACGAGCAGAGCGGCCTCGATTTTCTGCCCTATCCCTACGGTGGAGAAAAACCATCCGGGGAAGCATCGCCGCCGGAAACGGCAGCGGATACCGGCCAAGACGATCCCAAACAATAAACCACCATCCCAGTTTTCCAATCGTTCCCGGCAGGAGGGCCATGAAAACCAAATATCACAGTCTCGGCAGCTTATGGCGGTACTTCCTCCACCGCATGGTTTCGGAAAAAGGCGACATCGACTATATCGCCCGCGGCTGGGCTTTGGGCATGTTCATCGGCTGCCTGATTCCGATGGGACTTCAGCTGGTGATCGCGGTGCCGCTTTCCTTTCCGCTCAAGGGATCGAAAATCGGCGCGGTTTTCGGCACCTTCCTGACCAATCCGCTGACGGTGTGGTTGATCTATCCGGCGCAATGCTGGCTGGGAGAACGGCTTCTGGGCGAAGGCCATAATCTTGACACCATCCGAACCCTGCTGAAAGATGTGATTCGGGAACAAAGTTTCGCGGCGCTGAGAGCGTTGAGCGGACAATTGCTGCTGGCATTTTTTGTCGGAGGCCTGTTGCTGGCACTCGTACTGACACCGCTGACTTACTATCTGGTACGCTCCTCGGTGCTGCGCTACCGCAAAGTGCGGGAAAAATTGCGCCAGCACCGTCTGATGCGCCGGGCCTGACTCCGCAACGGAGAAAAAAAGGTTCATCGACGATATTTGACAGAATTGAGGATAAGATTTGAAAATAGCAGTGCCGAAATAGCAAAAGACCGACATTGCGCCTATTGTTTGTTTACCACAACGAACAGTAGGAGGAAGCAATGCCGGTCAATCTTTACTATACGCAGAAGATTCGCGGATTTCAACAGCAATCCGTAAAATACACCGCTGCGAGCGTGAAATTTTCACTGAAACGGACAAAGTTTCAATGTCATCGGTGCGGTTTTGCGAATGTCACGATAGAACCGATCGGATGGCGCTGCGTTCATGGCGAGCCGATGGGTTGCTGCCATGAGGTGATTTTCGAATTTATGACCCATCGGCTTTATTGTCCCCGGTGTAAAGCGCGGGAAGTGGAGCACATTCCATTTCTTTCCCATCCGTGGGCCCGGATGACGAAGTCTTTGGAGCGCACCGTATTGGACTTGCGCCAACATATGAGTATTCAGGCTGTCGCCGATTACTTTCATCTGCGTTGGCACACGGTCAAAGAACTGGAGAAAAAGCACTTAGAAAAGAAATTCTCCGGAATTCAAACCGCGCATGTCAAAGCTGTCGGCATCGATGAAATTCATATCGGGCGTGGAATGCAGAATCAACAATTTTTGACGATTGTCCGCGATCTGGAATCCGGTGCGGTCATTCATGTAGGGGACGGCAAGGGCGTTTCCGCCCTTGCCGGGGCATTGAAAAAGTTGAAGAAAAGCAAGCTCAAGATCGTAACCATGGATATGGCAAATTCCTATTACACCTGGATTTCCGAAAACTTTCCCAAGGCGCATATTGTTTTTGACCACTTCCATGTCATCAAGCTCATGAATGATAAACTCGACTTCGTCCGGCGGCGCGTAACGGCGAAAATGGACGATTTGCAAAAGAAACAACTGAAAGGGTTACGATTCATCTTCCTCAAAAACAAGGAAGACTTGCCGGAAGATGCAAAATCCATCTTACGCAATATGCGAGGGGATTTTCAGGAATTGGGCGATGCTTATATGTTCAAAGAGGCGTTAAGGACCATTTACATGCGGGCAGAAACCTCGTACCATGCGAAGATCGCTTTCCATCGTTGGTCCAAGCTGGCCGAAGAAACCGGCGTTCCGGAATTGAAGACGATGGCACGAACGGTCCGGGACAAACTGGACGGCATCGTCAGCTTCTGGACGTTCCACCATATCAGCAATGCCAAGATGGAAGGCTTTAACAATAAGATTCGCTGGCTGATCAGACAGGCGTACGGCTTCCGCGACCGCGAATACTTCAAATTGAAAATCTATCAACTCCCCGAAATCTCGTGCGTAAAGCAAATATAACTCATGTCAAATATCGTCGAAGAGGCACAAAGAGGCCCTCTCAGAAAAAATCAGAGAGGGCCCGATGCTGGTTAATGTTTATGAATCGATGGGCAACAAAAAGCGCACCCATCTGCTGTTTCTGGATATAGTTCCTGGGCTTTTGTCAAAGCTTCTATATCTGAGTTGAAGTATCCCAAATAATGCTTTTGGGTAACAAGTTTCAAAAAGGAACATCCCTCTTTATGGATTTCATGGCCGCCATTTTACTGGGCAT
>CAYWZD010000672.1:0-2289 GCA_964462755.1 uncultured Victivallales bacterium
AGCTGGATGTCCTGTCCCGCGAGGAACTGAGTTCCCGCCGCAAAGATTCCGATTGCCAACAGAGAGCCGAGGAGACGTTTCGTGTTCATGATCCTGTTCCTTTCTCTTGTGTGAATGGAAAAATCCCGATAGAGATTATTCTTTCGTTTTTTCAGCGTTTTTTTTCCGGGAGATGACGGCGTGTCCGAATTCGCGGAAATTCTGGAAGAACGTGTAAAGCGGCGGAATCAGGACGATACCGACAATGGTGGCCAGAAGCATTCCGGAAAAGGTGGTGACGCCGATAGCCACGCGGCTGCCCGCGCCCGCCCCGGTGGCAATCACCATCGGGAAAACGCCGATGATGAACGACCATGCGGTCATGAGCACGGCTCGATAGCGGAAGCGTCCGCCCCGGATTGCCGCTTCGCCGATTTCAACGCCGGCTTCGCGTTCCTGTTTGGAGAATTCGACCATCAGGATGGCGTTCTTGCTGGCCAGACCGATCAGCATGATGAGTCCGAGCTGTGCGTAGATGCTCAGCGGGAGATGCTTGATGCTCAGACCGAGCAGACCACCGAGGAGGGCGACCGAAACCGAGAGGATGACGGGCAGGGGAATGGTCCAGCTTTCATACTGGCCGACCAGAAACAGGTAGCCGAAGATGAAGGCGAGGGCCATCAGGAGCCCGATCTGTCCCTGGTTTTTGGATTCCTGATAACTCATGTCCGTCCAGGATATCTGGTAGCCGGGCGGGAGTTTCGCATCCGCGAGGTGCTGAATTTCCTTCATCATGACTCCGCTGCTGACGAAGGGGGAGGTCATGACGACCACGACGGCGTTCTGGAACTGGTTGAAACGGGTGAGCATCCGCGGTCCGGAGATGTAGGAGACGCTGGCGAGCGAGCTCAGGGGAACCATCGAACCGGAATTCGTTTTTACGAGGAGCTGTTCGACGTCCTTGATGTTTTTTCTGCTGCCGGCATCGGACTGGACCTTGACCTTGTAGGTGAAGCCGCCGATGTTGAAGTCGTTTACAGGGAATGCCGCCAGATTCTGCTGGAGTGCCGCAAACACATTTCCGACGGGCACGCCGAGGGCTTCCGCCTTCTTGCGGTCAAGCTGGAGGGAGAGCTGCGGCGTGTTGACGTCGAACTTGCTGAAAGCAAACCGTGTGCCGGGCAGTTTCTGAATTTCCTGAACAAAGGAGGTCACCACCCCTGCGAACTCCTGAGGCGAACGGTTCTGTGCGTCCTGAAGCGCAAAGGTCACGCCTCCCGTTACGCCGAGTCCCATGATGGCCGGGGGAATGAACGCGGTAACCTTCGCGTCCAGGAGCTTGTTGCCGGTCTGCTGAATGTTCGCATAGATCGAGCTGATGGAAAGATCCGGGGTTTTGCGTTTTGACCAGTCATCGAGAGTGATGATCAGGAGCCCGATATTTTCGCCGTTTCCGCTCATGAAGCTGTATCCGCTGATGGCGAATACATTTTTCACTCCGGGAATGGCCATGAACATGTCTCCCGCGGACAGCATGACTTTGTTCGTCCGTGTCAGAGAGCTGCCGGGCGGAAGTTCGACTTCAGCAAAGATGGCGCCTTTGTCCTCCTGCGGAAGAAAACCGGTCGGAGTCTTTCCGTAGATGAAGTAGATGAAGCCCAGAACCATCAGGAAGAGAAACACGGCGATCGAGAGCCTCCGGACCAGATATCCGGCGGAGGCGAGGAAAATGTTCCTGGAGAAGTCCAGCGTGACATTGAATGGTTTGAATATCGGGGAGGATTCCTGATGGGGACGCAGCAGAATGGAGCAGAGCGCCGGGCTGAGCGAAAGCGCCACCACGGTGGAAAGGATCAGGGATACGCACATGGTGATGGCGAACTGGAGGTAAATGGAGCCCACCATGCCGCCGTAGAAGCCGATCGGAGCGTAAATCGCAACCGTGACCAGCGTGGTTGCGATCAGGGCTCCCGTAATCTGGCGCATGCTTTTCCGGGTGGCTTCCTTCGGAGGAAGTTTTTCCTCCTGAATGATGCGCATGGTGTTTTCCACCACGACGATCGCGTCGTCCACCAGCGAACCGATGACCAGGATCAGTGCGAACATCGTCAGGATGTTGATGCTCATGCCGAGCGCGGCCATGACGACGAAGGTTCCGATCAGGGAGACGGGGATGGCCAGCGACGGGATCAGGGTTGCGCGCCAGTCCTGCAGGAAGAGGTAGGTGATCAGAACCACCAGTATGAAGGTAAGGATCAGGGTTTCCACGATTTCCTTCATCGCCTGGCTGATGAAGTTGGTGGGGTCGTA
>CAYWZD010000673.1:0-2282 GCA_964462755.1 uncultured Victivallales bacterium
GTGATGCTCGGACAGATCACTTCGTCGCTCGCGCCCACGCCGCAGGCCCAATAGGCCGCCGCGAGAGCCGCGGTTCCGTTGCAGGTCCCGAGGGCGTGCTTCACGCCGTTCCACGCGGCATATTCCGCCTCGAATTTTTTCGTGATGTCCGTTCCGCTCATTGCGCCCGCGCGGAGAACGTCCGTGACCGCCTGAATATCTTCTTCCGTCACGATCGGCCAGTGAAACAGCTCTTCCTTGGTTTCTTTTATCGTCTTTGGACCTCCGAACAATGCCAGCTTTTTCATAATTGTCGACTCCCGGTTCCGGTTTATTAATCCTATGGTTAATAATTATCCATTGGTTAAGTATTATAGTGCAAAAGAAGAACTTTTCAAGGGGGTGAAAGCTGAAAAATGATATTTTTTTAAAGAAAATGAAGATGCCGTGAAAAACAGATGGAAAGCTTTGAGTTTCGCGATTTTCTTCATACGAGATGGTTCCGGGAATGTCGAAAGGGAACTCAACCTCCGGAAACAGTCGTGTCGGGAACTTGCGGAAGAAAACAATCGTGGATTTTCAGGCTTAGCGGGAGTTTTTGAGCGAACGGAAGTTCAGGGAAGCGATGGTAAGAACCAGCAGGAGCATTCCTGCCGCAAAAACCATCCATAAAATCCGGTAATCGTAAGACTGGAGAATCCAGCCTCCGAAAGCACATCCGCCGCCACCGCCACCAAACAACCCTACTCCAATCAGAGCCGACGGCAGTCCCTTGCTTTCCGCGGCGACATCGAAAGCCATGGTTGCCAATGTGGACTGGATGAAAATATAGCCGAAACCCAAAAGGACCGTTGCCGTCCATACGATACGCCAGTCCGAACTGACCGACAGCAGAACTGCTGACACCAGAGCTAGGATTCCTCCCAGAAGGATTGTCCGTCCGACTCCGGAATACCGGACCACTTTTGCCACCAGGTTTCCAGCCGTCAAACAAGCCAATCCGAAAAACATCATGATCAATCCGATTTGAAAATATTCAAGCCGGGAGACAAAATGCAGAAAAGCTCCCAGATAACTGTATATGCCTAGCAGAAGAAATCCGGTGGCCAGCGCCAGAGGGAAAATAATCCTTCCGGTTTTGTTCAGGATGGCATGCCTGACTTCGGTGAAAAAGTTTCTCTGTGCGGAATTCGCCAGTCCGGAAGGTAAACGGCGCAACATCCAGATCATAAGGAATGCCCCCGCTGCGAAAATGGCAAAAACAGCACGCCAATTCACATATTCAGCAAGGATTCCACCCAATCCGACACTCATTCCCTGTCCTAGAAAAACCATTCCCATAAATCGTCCGACACTGCGATGGCGTCGCTCCAAGGGCACGGCATCGCCAATCAGTGCCAGGGAAACGGCGATGATTCCTGCTGCGAAAAAACCGGTAAGAAAACGCCATGCCAGCAGTTGAAGCAGCGATCCGGCAAATGCGCAGCCAAGGGTCCCAAATGCCAATCCGCCGGTAATCCAGCGCAAAATGGCTGCTTTTCCCCAGCGGTCACCAATAAAACCGTATACCGGCTGCATCAACCCATACGGGATCAGATAAGCCGTCAAAACGATTCCCGCCTGAGCCGCGGTGGTTGAAAAAACACCGGCAATTACCGGCAATATGGGTGACACGATCCAATTATCGGCGGCTGAAATGAGTCCCACGAGGCCAAGCCGCCATACCAACGCCTTGTCATTCAGTTCCATGATTTTGCTTCATAACTTTCAAAGAGGGATGCTTTACCATCCGATTTGCCTGATATTTTTGCCGTTTCACCGCGAGAATTGTTTCCTCAGGACAAAAGGAAATCCTTTACGGAATTTTCTTTGTGAAGGAGGGACAGTCGTCCATCGGGTTGACATCCTTGCCGAACTTCACACAGCGGTTGACAAACGGATGCGGGATCAGGTGCTGACAATCCTTGCAGAAGTGTTTTTCGTCCCCGGACGAGTTGAATTCGGGTTTCTTTTCGAAATCGTCTGCACCCAGAAGATTCTTGAAACGGTCCGCCGCAATACTTTTCAGCGGATCGGCTTTTTCCGTCTTGACCTCCGGGGCGAGCGAACACGCAAGATGTCCGCAGGAGGCGCATTTGAGGACATCGCCTTTCTTGGTCCAGCCGTCCATGACCGCTTCTTTTTTCAGAAACGTATTTTTTCCGCATTGCGGACAATGATAATCGTCGCCGGGCTTCATCATGTTTTTACCTCCAGGAAATGAAACGGGCGATGTCACGGACATTGCCGCCCCGTTTTGCGGC
>CAYWZD010000674.1:0-2280 GCA_964462755.1 uncultured Victivallales bacterium
TGCCGTGAATGATGCAGCCGATCCGGCGGCATCCCCGGCTGTAGAGATGATCGACCGCCAGTTCCATTCCCTGCGCTTCGTTCGAACGCACGGTATACACTTCCGGCGAGCGGAAATTCGATTTGCGGTCCACCAGAATCAGGGGCGTGGCAAAGCGATTGGACCAGTCCCGGAAATCTTCCGGCTCGGCGCCGATAGCGACCGCCGCACAGAACTGAATGGCGTCCAGACGCTCCAGATTGTCCTGCGGCAGAATTTCGATCCGGAAGCCATGGTTCGGCAGTTCACGGGTCAGGGCCATCAGAAGCATCTCGACGCAGCACTGCACCGGATAAATGCAATTATACGGCGTGATGATGACCACGTTCATCTGTTTGGTGGAAAGGCGCGGATGATAATGGTATTTCCGGGCCAGTGCGAAAATCTTCTCCCGGACCTCCTCGCTGATGTTCGGATGATGGCTGAAAACCCGTGAGATCGTGGAGGCCGAGACCCCCGCCAGTTTGGCAAGTTCCTGAATTTTCATGTCCATGCCCCTGAATTATTTTCCGGTTTTATGCTTCATTTGCACTATAATATGCATTCTTCTGAAAATCAAGCGGTGTTTGCGTTGTTTTTTTCGAGGATTTGTCACGAAAGAGTTTTTTCAGAGGGTTTTCCGGGGTATAGTAGAGAAAGAAAAGAACGGGGAGAACCGTAAACAAAAAACGAGGAACCGACATGACGGGAAAATATGTGTATTTCGAGTCAAAAGGCAAAACGGCGCTGGGGGACTTTGAAGTAGGGACTCCGGAAAAAAGCGCGGTTGCGGTAGAGATCGACTACTCGGTCATCAGCGCCGGAACGGAACGGGCCAATCTTCTGTGTCTGCCCAATACGGTGGCCGCGGAATACGGTTTTCCCCACCATCCCGGCTACAGCGCGGCGGGGCGCGTCATCGCCGTCGGTAATGAAGTCAAGAATCTTCGGATCGGCGACCGCGTCATTGTGAAGTGGGGCGGACACCGTTCCCATGTCGTTCAGGAGGAAGAACAACTCTTGAAAATCGAGGACGACCGGATTGATCTGATGGATGCCGCGTTCGCCCAGATTGCCTCGTTTCCATTCCTCGGGGTCCGCAAACTCCGACTTGAAATCGGGGAGTCCGCGATGGTCGCGGGATTGGGGCTTCTCGGAATGTTCGCAGTCCAGATCGCGAGTCTTTCCGGAGCGATTCCGGTTCTGGCGGCCGACCTCGATCCGAAGCGCCGGAAACTGGCTCTGGAACTCGGAGCAACGGCGGTCTTCGATCCTGCGGAAAAAAACTTTGTTTCACAGGTCATGGAGGCCACCGGCGGAAAAGGAGTCAATGCAGTGGTGGAGGTGACCGGCAACGCATTCGCCTTGCAGCAGGCGCTGGAATATGTCGCGTGGGAAGGAAGGATTTCCCTTCTCGGATGCACCCGGATTTCCGATGCGCCGATCGACTTCTACAAGTATGTGCACCGGCGCGGAATCCGGCTGATCGGAGCCCATACGGCGACCCGTCCGAGCGTGGAATCCCGTCCGGGCGAATGGACGGCACACGACGATTTCCGGACCTTCCTGAAATTTCTGGCGGCGGGAAGAATCAAAACCCGTCCGGTCATTTCGGAAATCGTGCGTCCGGAACAGGTCCCGGCTGTTTTCACGAAGATCGCGGAAATGAAGAATCCCCCGCTCGGGTTTGTCATCGACTGGAGAACCGCACGGGGCTGAACAGCACACACGCAATTTACCATTGAAAGGATCATAAAATGGACAGGATCAAATTCGGCATCTGGGGCTACGGCCGCATGGGAGCGGCGCACGGGAAATACTACGCGATGGAAGGAGAACGTTTCCAGCTGGTCGCCGCCTGCGACACCGATGAAAAAAGGCTGGAAAACGCCAAAACGGAATATCAGGCGGCGGTCTACACGGACGCCAAAGACTTTCTGGCCGATCCGAACATGGAACTGGTGGTGATTTCAACCTTGTCGCTGGATCACACCCGCCATGCCGTCCAGGCGCTGGAAAGCGGAAAATACGTTCTGCTCGACAAGCCCATCGCCATTACCGACAAGGAGCTGGAGACCCTCCGCAATGCTGACAAGCGGCATCCCGGCAAATTGTTCATTCTGCACAATCTCCGTTTCGAGCCCGGTTTCGCGGAAGTCCAGAAGATTCTCTCCAAAGGTCTGCTGGGAAAAATCAGCATGATCAAACTGCGCCGTCATCACCTCTGCTGGTATTTCCGTTCCGACTGGCAGACCCTGCTTG
>CAYWZD010000675.1:0-2278 GCA_964462755.1 uncultured Victivallales bacterium
CCTACTGCGATCCGATCCGGGCCAGCATCGGACTCCTGAAATATCTGGATATGTCGCCCCGCGGACAGCAGCTCAACGACCTCTATCTGGCCAAAGACAATGCCGCCAACGATTTCTTCCTTTACCGCACTCCGGAACTGGCGGAAAACATGAAGAACTGGCAGACCCTCCCCGAACTGATTTACAATTACGGTGCCGCGCACGGCGGTCTTGAAGTAAGGGTCTCCAGCGCCTCCGGCTGGGCCGATTTCTTCTGCTTCCTGGTCGAAAAAATGGCGATCATGGGCTTTGACGGGTTCGGGGATATCGACAACTGTTTCCCGATCCGCGACATGAACGAAGCGCACGGCGCGGGCTATGTCGATCAGGACGGCGTTCGCCGTTATGAATGGGACTGGTTCGCACGGCGCGACCTGATGAAGCGCATCGCCGCGATTTTCCTCAAAACACGCGGAAAACCCGGAATTCTGGTCGCCCATTCGTCCGCCACATGGTCCATTCCGTTCATCAGTTTCTGCGATGCCAATATGACGTTCGAGCATTCCAACTCGGGCTACTTCTCCAATCCCACTTTCCTTTCGAAATACGGAAAATACAATCCGGAGATCACCGCGGACATGAAAACCGGCGGAAAGCAGTTCCTCCGCTACGCCTTCCCGAAAGAGCGCTGGCAGGCGGAACTGACCGGAACCCAGTTCGGCTTGCCCTGCATCGTCATGTCGAACCTCACCAAGAGTCCGCAGGTGGATAAGGAATACGCCAAGTCCAAACGCGCCGCCCGCGAACTGGGCGCATTCGTTGCCGCGCACGACTGCCTCCTGTGGCCGATCTGGTGCAATACCGCCCCGCTCATCCGGCTGATCGAAATCCGCAAGGAGTTCGGACTCGGAAACAAGGATGTCGAATGCTATCCCTACTGGTCCGATGCAAACCCGGTGAAAAGTTCCAATCCCGCGATCAGCGTCACTGCCTACCGCCGCCCGGACAAATTCCTCCTGAATGTCTGCAACCTCACCGACAACGAAGCGGAGGCCGCTCTTGAATTCGGATCGCTGGTTCCGGTCCAGATACTCAACCAGGAAACAGGTAAAAACAGAGTTCTTGAGCATGGGAAACTGAAAGTGAAGATAGAGGGCAGGGACTATCGTATTTATACGGTTGTATTAAAATAAAATCAATCAAACATCCTTCCTCGGCGAAGGAGAAGGAGAAAAAATGAGAACTCCATATTCCCGCTCTCCGGAAATGTTTCCGGGGGAACCGAACGGCGACATACGCAGAAATTCCAACAGGATTTTCACTCTGATAGAACTCCTCGTTGTCATTGCGATCATTGCGATTCTGGCCTCCATGCTGCTGCCCGCCCTGAACAAAGCCCGGGACAATGCGAAGAACATCCGCTGTGTCAACAATCTCAAACAGCTGACGCTGGCGGGACTCTGTTACAGTCAGGATCAGGGGTTTTATTATCCGCCCGCCGCCATTTATGACAAGGACGGCACGGCATGGTGCGTCTACATCCGCAACAACTATGTCAATAAAAACGACGGCGTTTTCTACTGTCCCGCCTCCTCTTCCAAGGTCGCCCGCGTCGGCGGAACCGGCATCGGAACCACCGCCATCAATTACGGGATCAACTATTGTCACCTTGCCACCTCGAACATGGAACCGAACCGTCCGGCCAACTGGGTGGATGTCCCGGCCAAGGATACGGAAATCAAACAGCACGGAAAAACCATTTTCTTCGTGGAGTCATGGAACCGAACCCTCGACACAGGCGCCTGCAACGTAGTATCCTACAAGACCAATCTCTCCAATGCCGCCTACGGGAAACACAACCATCTCATCAATGTCGGCTGGGCGGACGGCCATGCGACCTCCGAAAGAGTTGCGAATCCGCTGGACCCCTACGTGGAACTGGGCAACATCACCGCGGCAGGCCAAACCTACAAGAATTACTGGAACCGCGCCGGAGTCCGCCCGTAGGATAGGACTTCCTTTTCGAAAAATGAATCTTCTCCTTCCTGTCCGGAAAAAATCCGGACATTTTTTTTAGCCTCTCCCCGCGATATTTTTCATTTTTCCAAATTCTTTCACTGGCAAATATCCGGATCGACAATATAATATTCCTGTTGTGCTTTTCCGGAAAAATGGAAAAACCGACATGCCCCGAAAAATTTCAAAATGAGGAATATCAGTAGATGAAAAAGAAATTCGTGTTGGCCGGATGTGCGCATATTCATACGCCGTCGTTTGTCAAAATGCTTCAGGCGGCGGG
>CAYWZD010000676.1:0-2276 GCA_964462755.1 uncultured Victivallales bacterium
GCACGGGGCGAACTTGAAATCACCACCGTCAACAACGAATATCTCCGGCGCGGCCAGCTTCATGTGGAAAAACTCGGACGGGGCTTTGCATGGCTGGATACCGGCACATATGAAAGCATGCTGGACGCCGGAAACTTTATCCGGACCATCGAAATGCGTCAGGGGCTTCAGGTGGCCTGCCTTCAAGAGATTGCCTACCTCAATGAATGGATGACGGCGGAACAAGTCCGCGAAAGCGTCGCGGATATGGTCAAAACAGACTATGGACGCTATCTTCTCCGGATGGTCGGGGACAAACTCTGAAAAGAGTTCCCGCATTTCTTATCCGTGAACGCAAACAGACGATGTCACAGTCTCGTGTACGGAAAGACATTTCTGTCTCCGCAATCCGGAAATTCCACAAGGGCTGAGGGGAAGTCACGTCTCAGGAAAACATCATAACGGCTTTTCCGTCCGTTACTTCGACGCGGCGGCATTCGCAAGGATGATTCCTGCTTCCTTCTGCGCGGCATTGAGCTCCTCGGGGAGTTTGTCGAACGTCTTCGGGGAAACATCGCGCATTCCGAGCGAATTCAGCAGGCGATAAAAGGAAACGTAATAATTTCCCAAGGCGAGAATTCGTTCGATGTTGGCTTCCGCGGTGGTAAGACGCATATGGTCGATTTCAAGCCGGGAAAGCTCTCCGGCGGAAATGCTTCTGTTCTTCTGGGCGGCGTCCAGAGTATTTCTGAAGTTCTCAAAGGATTTTTTGCACTGATCGAAAAGATCCTTGTTCGCCATGATGTCGGAATGCGCGATACGGACTTCGGCGATAATCGCAATGGCCTCGCCGTAAGAACGGACCAGATCCGCGTCGGCCTGCTGGGAGTAGGCCATCGCCTGCGAAATTTTCTGCGGCAGTTTCAGAAGGTTGAAAGCGGCCAGCACTCCGAATTCCATCCAGCTCTGCTTGTAGAGGAAAGAGTTGTTGCTGTTGTTGTAGTCCAGAAAAACGCGGGCGGTCGGGAACATGGTGAGGATGGCCTTGCGGCATTCGACTACGTTGATGTGACGCTGGATATCGGTCTTGCGCAATTCCGGACGCTTGATCAGAGCAATCTGCTCCATGACATCCAGATCGGGCAGATTGAATCCTGGCGGAGAATCGAGGAAGGAATCGTCCACGGTGATGTTCGCGGACGGATAATATCCGAGAAGGGAACGGAGCTCGACGCAGGAGTTCTGATAGTCAAGGATGTAGACCGTGAGACGACGTTCCATCTCGATGAATTTGCGGGTTTCGTCGAAGGCCCGGAAGGGCGTGATCTGCTTGGCTTTGGAAAGGTTCGAAATCAGGGTATAGCGGTCGCGGCAGGTTTCCAGAAGTCCGCGCGTAATATCGATCGCACGCTGGGAGGAGGCGACACGGCAATAAGCACGGATCACATCCAGCGTCAGGTTCTGAGCCATGCGCTCGGTATGCTGTCTGCGGAGGAAAAGGCGGTCCTGCGCCTGCTGGGAATTGAAGAAGGCCAGGCCGAAGTCCATTACGCTGAGGGCAAGGTCGATGTTGAAGTAGTTGATGTCCTTGTCCTGATTCTGGCTGTAGCCGTAAGTCGCGCCGTTTCCCGCGACGGCCTCGCTGCTGGAGGCGGGGATATTGCTTCGGGCAGTGTAAACGTTGTTGAAATTGAGTTCAGGAAGCATGCCCAGGACCTCCGCGGTCCGCATTTCATAGGCGATGTCTTCTTCCAGATTGTACACCTTGATGTCCAGGTTGTTCTTCATGGCGATGGCAATGCATTGCGGAAGAGTCAGGCGGACATCCGAATCCAGCACCTGGAATTTGGAAACTTCAAAGTAACGGACCGCTTTTTCCGCCCGATCCCGGCGATAATCCTCTTCAGTCTTGCATCCGGAGAGAAGCAAAAGTCCCAGGGCACTGGCAACCCCTAAAAACATGAAACAAAATCTCAGCATAGTCCGCTCCATTCCTGCCTGTATTCTTCACCTCTGAAAAAACAAAATGCCCGGCCGGAATTCACGCCGGCCATGCATTTTGTCTCTCCCAGTGGAAAGGCGAAATTCACCGGGCGCCGGAAGCGCCCGGGATAAAACGTGTTATTTCGCACGCTCATTCTTCTGAAGCACACCGGCTTCCAGAAGCTTGTCGATCAACTGCTGCATCGAATTGAACGCCGCAAGGAATCCCTGCGGAGGCATGATGATCCGGATGTTGGACTTGGGCTCCGGAGCCTTGCCGTCTTCGGTGGGCTGAAGGGTGACGAAGTCATAGC
>CAYWZD010000677.1:0-2274 GCA_964462755.1 uncultured Victivallales bacterium
GAACCAACTACCTCCAGGTTATGAGCCTGACGAGCTACCAATGCTCTACCCCGCAAACAGGTCATTAATATATCATTCCCGGATCAAAATGCAAGTATATTTAAGAGATATTTCTTGAAATAATTCCATTTCTGTCCAAAGTCGGGAGAACCGTGGGGGCGGCTCAACCCGGAACGGCCTTTCATTTCGGGCGTGAAACGGCACGGAACCAACGGAACGGGGACGCCGGTCCCTCGGCATTCCGCAGCGAAACAATCGGATGATTGCTCCAGCCGTAATGAAGAGCACAGGGCATTTTCACTCCCGGTGAAGAAACTTCCACCGTGTCCGGCGAAATCAGCCTCGGAACAGCCTCAACAATGTTTCCTTCCGTATCGGTCAGCATCCAGCCGCGCGGGGATGAGGACAGTTCCAACGGGGAAAGGGTTTCGAAACGAATCCGCAGCGTGGAGCCGTCCGGAATGACCTTCTTCACGATCGGAGAGGCTGGAAAGGACCTGTTCGCAATCCGGGCGGCGGCAAGAGCGGCTGCGTGTTCGCCGACCGGCTGTTTGTTACGGGGATGCAAATCATTATCGTCGCCCCAATCCAGTGTGACGATGGGCGGGATTCCGTTTTCGAGCGCCGTCAGCAGCTGGGCCTCGCGCAGGAGCGCCCATTGGCTGTGTGCGCAGAAGTTCCGGGGCGGGAGGAATCCGGGAAGCTGGACGATCATGAAGTCAAGGGACGTTTGTCCCCAGCGGAAGCGCCAGTCGCGGATCATGCCGGAGAGGAGGGCACGGTATTGTGCCGCCTGACAGATGGCGTTGGCCTCGCCCTGATACCAGAGGACTCCCCGGAGAGTGTAGGGAATCAGCGGTGCAATCATATTGTCGAAAAGGATGTGCTGTGTATGGGGTTCGCCCGGTCCGCATTTGTGCATGAATTCCGCACCTTCCGTCCCGCAGTTGTGTTCCATTTTCAGGCGCCACGGTCCGGTGAGAGGAATTGAAAAATCTTTGCCGGAGAGCGACATTTTTCCGGCGGGTCCGAGGAGGCCGCCGTCCATGACGATCGAGACCATCGAAGCGGCGCGGACGGCAATGCAGTTTTTTCCGTTGCGGACGAGCCGGGCGGGGACTTGATAGGTGCGCTGGACGTTCCAGAAGTTCATGTCGATGCCGTCGCCCGTTGCGCCGATTGGTTCCCCGTTGAAGTAAGTGATGTCTCCCTTGTCGATCATGCCGAGGGAGAGAGTCAGCTCCTTTTCGGCCGCTTCGTGGGTGAGTTCGACGGTCCGGCGGAACCAGAAAACGCCCGCGTGATTGAAGCCGGCGGAGGTCCATGAATCGGGAAGTTCGAGCGTGTCCCAGCGGTTGTCGTCGAATTCTGGAGAGGCATACCCGAGGTCGAAGCCGAGATTCAGCGGAGGTGCGGGGAAACGTTCCGCGATTCCTTGGAGGATGGCCGAACCGGAAGGCGGAAGGACCTTGTCCGGCGGGGTTGATTTCAGGGCAGGGGAGGCATCCAGCAGGTCGTATTCAAGGACCTTGTCGTGCCAGTCCGGATTCTGGAGCAGGGCTTCGCGGCTGGACCAGGATTCGGCGCCGGTTCCGCCGCAGGCGGCTTGAATGAGGCCGACCGCGACACCGGTTTCCCGCTGAAGTTTCGTCCCGAAATGGAACCCTACCGCGGAGAATTGCGCGGCGGTTTCCTCACTGGCGACGGACCACGACGCGATGACGTTTTCACGCTGTCCGGGCCAGGCCTCCACGGGCACTTTGAAAAGCCGGAGGGCCGGATTGCGGAGCATTCCTTCCTCTTTGGCCTTCTCGAAAGTCGCAGAGTCCGCAAACTTGAACTCCATGTTGGACTGTCCGGAGACCAGATAAACTTCTCCGATGAAAATGTCCCGGCAGAGGACCTTTTCGCCGGAAGAAATATTTTCGACCGTAAGAGTGAATGGGCCTCCTTCCGGAAGGGGAGGGAGGCGGAGAAAAAATTTGCCGTCGGGCGAAGAAACGGTCATCCGGGAGATTTCTCCGAGGACGACCTGAACTTTGGAAGCCGGCTCGGTCCAGCCCCATACGGGAATGGTTGTGCCCCGCTGAAAAACGGCGTGATCGGAAAAGAGAGACATCAGTTTCATCATGATTTACGTTCAATCCTGTGTAGATTTAAACAAGGTGATAACATTACAGCAGGAAACGGTCAAACGCAAATGAGTGTTTGAAAAAAAACTCAGCGGGGACGGACCCGGCATTCCAAAACCTTGCCGTCCGCATGGACGCGGAG
>CAYWZD010000678.1:0-2268 GCA_964462755.1 uncultured Victivallales bacterium
TGATCCTGGCCGACAAGATGTGTCACCAGATCAAGGGCATTACTCATACGAAGACTCTGATCTCCCTCGGTTCCTACTACAACTTCGACGCCAAGAAAGCGTTCAAGAAGATCGCCAAGTAACTCACACGGATCAACACAAAAAGCAAAGACCCCTTTCCGGAGTCTTTGCTTTTTTTTGAATCCCCGGAAATTATCCGAAGTCGCCGCCGAGCATCCCGAAATACTTGGCCGCAGGCATGGGACCGGGCTGTCCGTAGTCCATGCACACGAGGGCGGTTCCCATCGTAAACCCGCGCTGTTTGCCGAGTTCGATCATTCTCGTCTGATTGTCCGGAATGACCATCAGGGATTTTTCCGCGGGCGGAGCGGCCATGGCGACCGCGCTGAAAAGTTCCAGAGCATCCTCCTCCGACTCGGCGGTAATGGCGGACGCCATGCGCGAAACGGGACCGTTGCGCCCGATCGTGAATCCGGTCATAATGCCGTTATGACAGAGTTTGAAGGAGAAGTTCGGCGCCTGACGATAGAAATAGGCCAGCGTGGATTCCCGGTTCAGTCCGAAGGAATCGGCATCCAGAATGGCGGCATCCGAAAGATCGCTTTCCAGAAGAGGCTGAATCCGCCCGGAAACATCCGCCGTATAGTGCGCCGCACCGTATTTGTGCATAGTCGCATAGGTTTCGAAACCGAGTTTGGTATAGACGTGGCTTCCGGCATCCGTCGCGTAAAGACGCAAAGTTTTGAAGTCGTGCAGATAATCCATCAGCGTATGGAGCATCCGGGTGGCGATTTTCTGCCCGCGGTATTTCTCCATGACCACGACCATATTGATGTAGCCCATCTCTTTTTTCCCGTAGAGCTTTGCGGCCGCGGAACCGATGACGGCATCGCCGTCGAGCGCAAAAAAGCAGACGGCGTCCGGCCTGTTGACCAGCTCGGCGCAATCGTTCAGTGTCTGATTCCAGCCAACGGACCCCGCGAGACGCAGGAGCTCTTTCGGGTCCGAGGCCCTTTCGATTCGGATTTCATGCATGATTGTTTCCCTCAAAATTACCGGTTGCGATATAGTTGCAGACAAGTTCCGCAGTGCGCGGCATGTAGACGACCAGCGTGTGCGACGAAAGAACCGTGGCGTGGGCTCTTTCCTTGCTCAAATGCGTATAGGACTGCCTGACCTTGGTGTCGTGGGAGGCGGCGACGACCGCAATGTCGAACTCATCCGGCGGTTCCGGAAAGGTGTTGGCGAAAGAGTCCTTCGCGGAAGAAAGGTCCCGGATCGGCGCAACGATCTTGTCCGCGAACGGGATGAGTTTCACCGCCAGCCATGCCATATCCGATCCCTTGTTGGGCGGCGCAAGCATGACGCTCCGCCCGATTTTCGCCGCCGTCTCCGGAGAAATCTTGTGCAGCGCCGAACGAAGGAGAAGGCCTCCCATGCTGTGTGTCACAAAATGGATTTTCGAATATTCTTTTTTGGACATCTGTTCAATAAAGTCGGCGAACACGGCGCCGTGCTCATCCGTCTTCCGGCTCATCGTCGGATAATCGTAGGAAACGGTATGGAATCCCTTCGCGGCCAGTTTTTTCGCCAGGGGAACCATGACAAAACTTCCCAGGAAAAGCCCGTGGACAAGAATCACCAGTTCTCCATTCGGCATTCCGGGTTCGAAATACCGGTTTTCCCAATGAAACAGCATGCTGATCGGAACCCTTCTTTTTTGAACCATTGGAATATATCCGCCGAAAAAATAAATGCAAATACGCGGAACTCGCTTATTTACCGAAAAATTGAGTTGCAGTTTCCCAAAAGGCGTGTTATATTACTTGTATGGCGGCAACTTCAACCTCCAAGGAAAGGAAATACCTCAGTGAGCATCAGGAGCACACATCAGACATATAAGAATGCCGGGGTGGACATTGATCTGGCAACCAGTCTTCTGAAAAAATTAAAATCGAAGCTGGCGCTCGCAAAACGACCGGAAATGCTGGCTCCCATCGGCGGCTTCGGCGGTCTTTTCCAGCTGGACCTTTCCAAATACCAGAAACCGGTTCTTGTTTCCAGCATCGACGGTGTCGGGACGAAACTCATGGTCGCCGCCATGATGGGAAAATATGAATCCGTCGGACACGACATCGTAAACCATTGCGTGAACGACATCGCCGTGCAGGGCGCGGAACCGATCTACTTTCTCGACTATATCGGAATCGGCAAGCTGCGCTCTCCCCTGTATGAGGAAGTCCTCGGAGGAATCGCGGACGCCTGCCG
>CAYWZD010000679.1:0-2266 GCA_964462755.1 uncultured Victivallales bacterium
AGCTGGCGGAAATTGTTGTTCGGATTCCAGTATTCGAAGATCCACGCGGTCTCCGCAGGTTCCGGGGCGCGGCTGAGAAGGACCGAACTGCCGGTGAGAACGGACGCGGTTCCCCACTCCTTGCGGTTGGTGTTGCTCTGCCGCACGTTCCAGAGATGTCCGGCATTCAGTGAAAAACTGATGGGAGGCGCATCGAAATTGCGTTTGACGCTGTCATCCGGACAGCGGTAGGCATCCGGAGTGAGTTTCGCGTCATACGCGGAAAGAACCCGCGGCCACCCGTGGAGTTTTCCGCTGAGGTGCGGCACGGTATAGTCTCCAAAGTCGCCGGCATAGGATAAGGCGGCTTCCCCTATTTTCCGCAATTTCGACGAGCAGGCCGTTTCACGGGCATTCGAAGCCGCTTCCGCCAATGTCAGGAAAGCGATGCAGGAAAAGAGGACCGTACAGAACAGACACGCCAGCAGTTCCGGGAAAGTGAAGTGCTTTTTGCGTTTCATCAGTGCACCGTGCAGCCATTGCCGGCATGTTTGCTTTTGAAAACGACAGCACGGAGAGCGGCATCGTTCCCCCAGTCCCGGTAGCCGTTGCCTTCCACATGACCGTCGACAAAGGAATTGTTCACGGTCTTCCATCCGCTGTGGTATCCAATATAATTGTTGTAGCCGAGGGAACCGGCGATGGAATAACGGTGCCAGGCGCCCCGCCAGTCATACGTCAGTTGCATAGCGCGCAGGCCATGCCAGGATTCGCCCACCCAGACGGTGTTGGCGGGCTGTTCGACCTGTGCCAGCTTCAAACTGACGCTCATCGGGTTGGGAGTAATGACCGTCGCCATTCCCCATTCCTGGAAGTGTGAGGCGGTATCCGTCCACCGCTGGTTCCAGAGATGTCCGCTGTTCAGGGCATAGCTGACACGCTGTTCCGGCTTGCAAGCCCAGTTCCCTTCGACATAAGAACTGCCCGGCTGATAGAACTGGTCGGATGAGCAATGAAAGTAACCGGCCTTGCCCCAGGTGACCGATGCGGCAGTCTTCTCGGTGATCAGAGGAACCCAGCCGCGGTAAGTGTTGCTTCCGTTGTAGGTGACCGGAGGCCGTTCCGCGTTGTTGTCTGTGTAAATCTGGCACTGGAGCGTGATCTGCTTGAGGTTGGACCGGCAGTTGATGCCGCGCGCGGTTTCCCTTGCATTGTTCAACGCGGGCAGAAGCATCCCGGCCAGAATGGCGATAATCGCTATGACGACCAGGAGTTCAATTAATGTAAAACTCCGTGCAACGCTGTTTCTTGAGTTCATTTTAACCTCCTTTTGAGTAAGATTTTTCTTCTTCATAATCTGATTTCTCCGTTTTTTATCATTCCAACGTGACATTTCCGAAACGTCCGGGGACATTCCATTGCAGGGAGAGCGGCGGACTCCAGCTGGAGCGTTCCATTTCCTTGGTGTCGATGTTACTGACATTGCGGTCGCGACAAATGTTCATGCGCCATTTTTTCGCGGAAGGCACGCCGTCGAGCACAAGCGATTTCTTCGGGATGGCGAGTTCCAGAGTCCAGCCGTTCTTGTCTTTGCCGGTCCGGCATTCGACTTTCGAATCATACTTGAATTCGAGCGGGTGCTTGAATTCGGACGACCCGAAACAACCGTCGACGATCGTTCCCTGAGAATTGATGATGAGCTGGACCGTACGCCCGGGAGCCGCGGCGTCGGGAGAAATGAACAGCTCGATGGCGTCATCGTCCCAGATGTAGGGATGCGCCAGGCTGTCCTTCTGAGTCGCCTTCGCCACGATTCCCTTCATGTTCGGCTCAAAGCAGTTGATGAAGAGATAGACATTGTCGTCGTCGTGAAGCATGCGCACAAAGGTGTCGGCCAGAGGCGGACGCGCGTCGGTCTGCCGGACAAAGTCAACCACGTTGGCGGAACGCCAGAGCTCTTCCCGTTTGCCGTCGATCACGGGGCGAACCGTCGTGCGTTTGATTTTCACGCTCGGAAGCTGGCTCCGGGTGTTGTTCACCTTGTCCACATAAGGATAGAAGAGCTTCTGGATTCCGGCGATGCGTTTTGCGTAGACACTGTCCGGCTTCACAAGTTTCTGCGCTTTCTCAAGATATCCTTTGAGTTCAAGCAGGACTTGCGGCGTATAGAGCGTTTCGTTGAGATTGTCCGCGGCGCCGCGTTTTTTCACCTTCATGTCGGTCCAGATTTCTTCGGCGCGGGTCCAGTATTTCTTCATCTCCGGAGCGGCGGGACCGTAAAAATTCG
>CAYWZD010000680.1:0-2259 GCA_964462755.1 uncultured Victivallales bacterium
GGACATCCCAGCTTGAGACACATTTTGCAGTTTTTGCAGGTCTCCGGATGAATTTTCGCGGTCCGTTTCTTTGCGGGGCGTTCCTTCAGCAGGCACGGCGCCAAGGAAATGATCAGCGACGGCTCGCCGCAGTTCAATTCCTGTTCCAGAAGCCGGTGAACTTCCTCCAGATCGTTGGGATTGACCGTGAACACCCGTTGCAGTCCGCAAGCCTTCGCGATCGCCTCGATGGACGCCGCTGGAGCGGGTTCGCCCATCAGAGTCCGCCCGGTCCCGGGATGGTCCTGATGGCCCGTCATCGCGGTGGTACGGTTGTCCGCCACAATGAGCGTGACATTCCCCTTGTTGTAGACAATATCGAGCAATCCGGTGATGCCGGAGTGGAAGAACGTGGAGTCCCCGACAATCCCGACCACCGGGCGGGTCTCCCCGGCCTTCTTCATGCCGTGCGCCAGCGTGAAACCGCCTCCCATGCAGAGGATCACATCCGTCCGTGACAGCGGCGGAAACACTCCGAGGCTGTAGCATCCGATGTCTCCGGTGACGATTACGTCGAACTTCGAAAGCCCGTAGAAAATGCCCCGGTGCGGACAGCCCGCGCAGAGGATCGGGGGACGGGACGGCAGGTCTTCGGATTCGCGGCAGGGCATCGTCGCCGAATATCCCTCCCCGAAGAAACGTGCGCGGACTTCCATCAGACGGGACGGCGTCAGTTCGCCTGTCCGGGGAACATATTTCTTCCCTTCGGCGGCGATTCCCAGCGACTTCACATGCTCTTCGAGAATCGGGTCGCCCTCCTCGATCACGAGGATTTTTTCATATCGCGCGGAAAACGACTGCAAGAGTTCGTCCGGGAACGGCCACGACCATCCGAGTTTGAGGATGGACGCATCAGGAAAGACCTCCAGGCAATGCAGGGCGGTCACACCTGACGAAAGGATTCCGAGTTTTGCGGACGGCCGTTCAAAAATATGGTTCAGGACGGAATCCTTCGCGGAATCCGCGGCCTGCATTTCCATCCGTTCCTCCACCCTGACCCGGAGTTTGCGCCCCCAGACCGGCAGCGGCGCGAACTGCTGCACGTTGCGCTCAAAACGGATCGTATCCTTCTCCTTGCGCCCTCCGGTCTTTGTCAGAAAACGGGAATGACTGGAACAAGTGGTGGTCCGGAGAATCACCGGACAGCGGTAACGTTCGGAAAGTTCGAAGGCCCTCATCACGAATTCGCGGCACTCGGGCGCGTTTCCGGGCTCCAGAATCGGGAGCTTCGCCAGCCGCGCATAATGGCGGGTGTCCTGCTCGGTCTGCGAGGAGTGCTGGCCGGGGTCGTCGGCGACCACGATCACCATTCCGGCCACGATCCCGATATAGGAAAGCGTCATCATCGGATCGGCCGCGACGTTCAATCCCACGTGTTTCATGGTGACCATGCTCCGCGATCCGGCAATCGCCGCGCCCGCGGCGGCTTCCATCGCCACTTTCTCGTTGGGCGACCATTCACAGTAGACGCCGGGCAGTTTTACCAGATTTTCCAGAATTTCAGTGGAGGGCGTTCCGGGATAGCCGAAGGCGGTTTTCACGCCCGCTTCCCATGCGCCCATGGCAATGGCCTCATTGCCGGACATCAGGGTTTTCATGCGATCTCCACCCCGTCTTTCGTGCGGAAGACCCGCTTGGCCTTGCCCTCCTGACGCGGGAGAGTCCCCGGAGGATAGACGTCGCCGTCGGGCGAGAACCCGAGGTCTTCCTTGAGCTGTTTTTCAACCATGTAGCCGGTCACGCCGGATTCAACCTCCACCTTGATACGGAGGTTGTTCACGCCGTGCACTTCGTCGACGAAAATCTGATAGTTGGGCAGGACTCCCGGAATCTTCAGCAGCGCCTGTTCGATCTGGCTCGGAAAAACGTTGACGCCCTTGATGATCAGCATGTCGTCGACCCGTCCGGTGATCGGTGCGATCCGCACGTGGGAACGGCCGCAGGCGCAAGTCTTGCGGGAGTAAATTTTCGTCAGGTCGCCCGTGCGGAAACGGATCACCGGGATCGCTTCGCGGGTCAGGGCCGTAACCACCAGTTCGCCTTCTTCTCCATCGGGGAGGACCTTGTGCGTGACGGGATCGACGATTTCCAGAACGTAATGGTCCTCCCACACGTGCGTTCCGTCGTGCGCGGGACAATCCATCCCGAGGGTGCCGATCCCGCCGGTTTCGGTCATGCCGTAAATGTCGAACACGTCGATCCCGAAACCGGAGCGGAGAT
>CAYWZD010000681.1:0-2251 GCA_964462755.1 uncultured Victivallales bacterium
TCGCGGCTCTCCGCGCCCGGATATTCCGGGCTGTCGGGGCCAGGCTTCCCCATGCCTGCCGTACGGCTACGCGCCTGACGCGTCTGGTTCCGTTCCCGATGATGGACCGCGCGCTTCGCAAAAGGGGCCCGGCATTGACCGGTTCCATGATGTTTTCATATCTGGACAGCGAGCTTGCTTCGCCGGGAACGCTCTTCGGCCATCCGGTCCGGAATCTCTATCATCTGCCGGTCATGCCGACCGTGAACCCGATGGGTGTTTTCGTCAATTCCTGCAAAGGAAACCTAAATCTGATCGTTTCTTTCCGGGAAGGCATCCTGCCGGAAGAGGAATGGAACCGGTTTTTCTCCGGTCTGGATGAAGCTCTTGCGGCTTTCGGGAAAGGAATGGAAAAATGAAACGCCTGCGTTGTCGTGAATTTCATGAAACGGGCTGGTGTCCTTCCCTTTTCCGCGATTATCTGACGGACTTCCTGGGCTGTGTCTGGAAGTCGGGCGCGTATTCGGACGCTCTGGACAAAATCGCCGTCCTGATGGAGAATACCGGACGGAAACAGATGGTCGATCTCTGCTCGGGGCGCGGGGAATATGTCCCTGTTTTTCTGCGGGAAATCCGGAAGAGGAACGGGCGCGCCGATCTCCATGCCGTCCAGACGGATCTGTATCCCCACCATATCGCGTCCGAAGAACCGGTCGAAGGAGTCGAATACTGCCGAGAACCTCTCCGCGCCGAGGACGCCGTCCGGAAGTTCGATGGTGTGGCGGTGATGTTTTCCGCGCTTCACCATTTCAACGAGGAGGAGCTGGAACGGATTTTCCGGACTGCCGCCGGATGCGGACGTCCGATCGCCTTCTTCGACGTTTCCCAGAGACGTTTCTTCCGGGATATCCTTCCGAATGTCGGGCTTCCCCTTCTGGTGCTTTTCTTCACTCCCTTCGTCCGTCCGTGGAATTTCAAGAGGTTTCTGTTCACTTATCTTATTCCCGTGATGCCGCTCCTGATTCTGGCGGACGGCACGATTTCCCGCCTGAAAGCCTACAAGCCATCGGAACTGGAAGTCATCGCGAAAAAGGTCGAGTCCGACTTTCCCGCTTATCGTTTCGAAGTGGAAAGCTATCCTTTGCTGTCCAACCTTCAGACGGTGACATATGTCATAGGAACCGAAATCAAGGATGAGAAAACCGCCGTAACCTGATCCGTATCCATAACAACTCCAGGAGGAAATGAAAATGAAAATCTCGTTGAAAAGGGCCGGATGGCTTGGACTTCTCGCAGGAGCCGCTGTCATGATCGGAGGATGTTCTTCAGACAAACAGGAACCGGCTTCCGCTGCGCAGACGGTTCCGATACTGGCTCCGGTTTTCCTGAAGTCCTGTGTTCTTGGCGTCGCTCCGATCGAGGATTCGCGTCCGGTCGGGAATTCCTTCCGGCTGTTCGCCACCTATTTCAGCCGTCCGGAAATCGCCGGGTTCAAACTGGTCAACCTTCAGGACTATTTCACAAAACGTCTCGGTGAAACCGGGATTTTCAGCAAGGTGGTGACCGTTCCTAAGTCCAAAGAAGGGAACCTTGTGCTGATCATCAAACAGAAGAAAAGGAGCGTCGACATGGAAAGCTGGATTCCATTTGTCTTCAGGCTTCGCATCACTTTCATCTACGATCTGGAGCTGGTCAACGCCGCGAATCAGGTTGTCTGGAAGTATACCATGGGCGGTAACGAAGTGAATTATCCTTCCGATTCGGAAGTGGAGAAAACGTTCAATGCGGCGGTTTTCGAGGAACGGATGCTGGACAAGGTTTTTCCCTCGTTTGTGGATGAACTGTGTCTTTTCGCCGCCCGGAATCCGGAGCTTTTCGTGAAGAAAACCGCAAAATAGGAAGAACTCGGAGCCGCGAAACTTTCAATGTCCTGCGGATGTGTTCCGGGAGAGATTCCCGGAGTCGCCGCGGACCGCGCGGGAGACAATGCTCCACTTTTCCAGCTTTTCCTCATAACGGAAGCGGGCCGCCGCGGGACTGGTCGAAGGCATCTGCAGGATGATCCGTTTTCCGTCGAAAAGGGGCGCGTGACAGCGTTTCAGGAACTGGAAGGCCGCCGTGCCGTTGCAGAAAATGTGTGTGATCGAGGGACATTCTTCCAGAAGTCCGGCGATGTCGTTGGGAACGGGTTCGCGGATGTCGGAATCCAGACTGCCTTTCCGTTCGCAGCTTGCCAGCGTATCCCACAAGGCGACGCCGGACCGTTTCAGAC
>CAYWZD010000682.1:0-2251 GCA_964462755.1 uncultured Victivallales bacterium
CAAGATTAAAACTTTCATGTGCATACTATATCACGCTTCCGGAATTTTTCCAGAAGAAAACAAAAACTTCTCGGAAACGGCGTCGGAAGTCCTTGCGGATTCATGCTTTTCGTCAAAAAGGCATTCCCGACGATCCGGGAAAACGGGGATTCCATTTTTCACAGACCGTGATTTTTACGGAGCGGCAACTTCGAGAGCTCCGGGCGATCTCCCGAAAGGCAACCTCACGGGAGCGGCGGCTCTCGCTCTTCCCGGAGCTCGTCTTTTAGCGGTGGGTCTGCCGCCGCAAAGGCGAAGGACAGGAGGGCTCTTCGCCCTCCATCTCCCCGGGAAAAATTCCCTGCAAGTTTGCCGTTTTTGAAAAACATCCCACCCGCTGTGACGGAAAGGGGGATCAGCGCTTTATCACGCCATATTTTTTGCCTGCCTCATAGAGTGCCTCGATGTGTTCGACCGGGGTGCAGGGGGCCAGGTTGTTGGCTGCGATCAGGACGAATTTTCCACCCTCCAGGACGCCGGATTCACAAATTCTTCCGACTTCCGCGTCGATCTCTTCCGGAGGGCCTTCCTTCACCAGCATGATGGTCGGCCCTCCCGAAATCTGGACTTCCGGTCCCAGTTCCCGGCGGAGGCGTCCGTGGTCGACCGGAAATCCGGTGTCGAAGGATTTTGCATGGAATTCTTCTTTTAAATATGGAAAGTGGTGCGTGGCGTTTCCGCAGAGGTGGATGCTGATTCCGCGTCCGTCGGAAAATTCATCATACAGACGTTTCATATAAGGAGCCACGAACTGCTGAAACTCGGAAGGGGAAAGCATGGCGGTGGAGTCGTCCGCATAATAGAACTCGCCGTGGTGGTCTTTCGGAGCGATCCCCTGCTGTTTCCAGCTCCATTCCCGATGCGCTTTGATTCTGGCGATCAGATTTCTGGTGATGAAATCCAGCAGGTCATGGAAATACTTCGGGTTTTCATACATGTCCAGCATGCATTCGACGGTGCCGCGCAATTTCAGGGCCACGCTGAAAACTCCGTCGGTTCCGGTGTGCTGGAACGAGACCGGCGGTTTTACCGGCAATCCCTGGAATTCATACCCGGACCGGCAGATTTCCCGGATTCTCTCAAACATTTCCAATCCGTTTTTCATGAGATCGCCGCGTCCCAGGAACGGGTCCGGATCTTCCCAGTCGTACAGGTGTTCCGGGTGTTCCTTGAGAATTTCGGTGGTGTCGGGGACGTCTGTCTGTGAAAAATAGGTCAGCGGGCATCCGAACCATCCCTGGTCGAAGGAGTTCTGGAAATTCATCTGGAGGGTCCATTCCTGTTCCGGGTCTCCCATGATCCGGTCGCAGATCAGGTGATGGCGGCAGTAACGGTCATATTCCAGCTGACAGCGGATATGCGCTTCCGGACGGGTGAAAAAGTCCCGGAATCCATACCCGGTATGATTGATTTCCGGATTGCTGAGCAGATTCCGGATGCTGCCGTTGACAGCCACCGGAATCCGCGCATGTTCGTTTTTTTCATAAGCGGCCCACAGTTTCCGCACTTCGTCGTTGTGGCGTTCAAAATCGATGTCGGAAGAGAGGTAGTAACTCATTTTCACATCCTTCTGGTTTGATTTTTCCCATATCGGGCTGTATTATATACAAATATACTCCATTTCATAGAGTAAACTTTCATAAAACATACCGGCAGAAAAGTATACAATGCGACAGCTGAACATTGTGATTCATGGAGCGGATTTCGGTTTTCCCCTGCTGTGGACGGGCGGTTTTCACAACCGGACAATCGCAACCCGCCTTGGAACCCATTTCCACGGGGAGGGCGTGGAGCTGACCTATGTCCTCAAAGGCAATACCGGCTGGCAGCTGGAGGATGAAAGCCGCAGTCTGCTGCTGCAGCCGGGCGGGACATTGAGCATTGTCCAGCCGGACACCCCCCATTGCGGCGAACAGAACGTCATCCGGCCCTGCTGGCTGTTCTGGTTTATCGTCAATTGCCGGATCGATGCGGAAAAAGCGGCGGAGGGCACCTCTTTTTCGGTTCAGGAGATCCTGAACTTGCGGGAAGGTCTGCAAAAAGCCGGAAATTGCACGGTCCCGGTGGACAGTCGTTTCGCTTTCTATATATATCGTCTGATCGCGGCTTTGTCGGCTCCCGCCGGAAATCCGTGGAAGGAGGCGGAAATCCGCAACCTGTTTTCTCTCGTGATGATGGATTGCGTCAAGTTCTTCTCTTCCGGGAGCAACCG
>CAYWZD010000683.1:0-2251 GCA_964462755.1 uncultured Victivallales bacterium
AGCTGTCCGTCGAAAAGGCGCATGAGTTCGTGACCTCGCTTCAGCTGGGGGAGGAGAAAGCGCGGATCGCGAAGGAAATTCTGCATGAAATCGCTTCCCGCCTGCGTTTCCTTTCGGACGTTGGACTTTCCTATCTGACTTTGGCCCGCGAAAGCGGAACCCTGTCCGGCGGCGAAGCCCAGCGGATTCGTCTGGCGACACAACTGGGTTGCGGTCTGGTCGGCGTCCTCTACATTCTCGACGAGCCCAGCATCGGACTCCACCAGCGCGACAACGACCGTCTTCTGAACACCCTCAAGAAACTGCGCGACATCGGCAACACCGTGGTGGTCGTGGAGCATGACATGGACACCATTTTCGCGGCGGATTACGTGCTCGACCTCGGGCCCGCCGCAGGCGTTCACGGCGGACATCTCGTGGCCGCGGGCACTCCTCCGGAAATCATGAAATCCGCCGCCTCCCTGACCGGAAAATACATGTCCGGCGAGCTCCGGATCGAAGTGCCGAAAAAGCGCAAGCCCGGAGACGGCAAATTCATCGAGATTCTTGGAGCCCAGCATCACAACCTGAAAAACATCAACGCCAGAATTCCCCTCGGCACCTTCTGTTGCGTGACCGGCGTCTCCGGCTCGGGAAAAAGCAGTCTGGTCAATGGCATTCTTCGTTCCGAACTGGCCCGTCAATTCGGGTTCTCCGAGGACTCCGAACCGGGCAAGTTCAAGCAGATCAAGGGCTTGGAACATATCGGAAAGGCCATCGTGATCGACCAGAGTCCCATCGGGCGGACTCCCCGTTCCAACCCGGCCACCTATACCGAACTCTTTGGCACGGTGCGCAATCTTTTCGCCTCCCTGCCGGATTCCAAAGTCCGCGGATTCGGCCCCGGACGCTTCAGTTTCAACATGAAGGGCGGCCGCTGCGAGGAGTGCCAGGGCGACGGCATCAAGAAAATCGAGATGCAGTTCCTCCCGGACGTTTATGTGACCTGTTCCGCGTGTCAGGGCAAGCGCTTCAACAAGGAAACCCTTTCCGTCGCCTACAAGCACAAGAATATCGCCGAAGTTCTGGAAATGACCGTGGATGAGGCGGTCGACTTCTTCGAGGCGGTTCCGGCCCTCTACCGCAAGCTCAAAACCCTTCAGGAGGTCGGACTCGGCTACATCGAGCTCGGACAGCCCGCCACCACTCTTTCCGGCGGCGAGGCACAGCGGGTCAAACTGGCTACCGAACTGGCGCGCATTCCCCGCGGACACACCCTCTACATCCTTGACGAGCCGACCACCGGCCTTCATCTGGCAGACATCCGGCAGCTTCTCGAAGTCCTGGCCCGGCTTCGCGACAAAGGCAACACCGTTCTTGTCATCGAGCACAATCTGGATGTTATCAAAGTAGCGGATTATGTCATCGACCTCGGGCCGGATGGTGGCGACGCCGGAGGCCGGATCGTTGCCGAAGGCACTCCCGAAGAGGTGGCCGCGACCCCCGGTTCCTTCACCGGACAGTATCTTTCCAAGCTCCTGAAGTGACTTCCCGTTTCGTATCGTTCAATAAAGTGTCATGCAATACTGTCAGTATTGCCGCGGTCCAGCCGCGAAGGCTGGTCGTGCGGAGCACGAAATCCCCGCCCGGAGCGTTTTCCCCGCGGGCAACCTCATGAGAGCGGCGGCTCTCGCTCCTTCGTCGCTCGTCCTTTGGCGGGGGAACCGCCGCCGCAAAGGCAAAGTGCATGAGGGCTCCTCGTCCTCAAACTCCCCTGCAGGCGGGAGTCGCCTGCACCCCGGCAAACTTTGTTTGCCGTCTTCCAACATCTCTGTTGACGCCATATACCGCCCCATTCCTTATATCCGGGAATCCCTCGTATTTTCTTCATATAAAATTCTGCATTATTCATAAGAAGAAAGATTGCAAATCTTCATAATTCGGTTTATCTTTTTTTCATGAGGAATCCAGCCCGTTATTCAAACATCTGATTCAGGAGGTGTGCAAATGTACCCGAAAGTAGGAATCCGCCCCGCAATTGACGGCCGCCGCAACGGCATTCGTGAATCTCTGGAAGACCAGACGATGGGCATGGCGAAAGTCGCCGCCGATCTGATCTCGAAAAATCTCCGCTACTCCGACGGCACGCCCGTTCAGTGCGTCATTGCCGACACCACCATCGGAGGAGTCGCCGAAGCCGCCGCGTGTGCCGATAAATTCCGCCTTGAAAACGTCTGCGTTTCGCTCACCGTCACCCCCTGCTGGTGCTACG
>CAYWZD010000684.1:0-2235 GCA_964462755.1 uncultured Victivallales bacterium
CCGCCACCAGTCTTTCCACCTCCCGGAGGATGTTGCGGTGATGGGCTATTGCGGTTATCCAGGCGGCACCTTTTTGAATCCTCCCTTGTCAACCGTCGATGAACAGTATACCCTGATCGGAGAAACCGCGGTGCGGCTGATTGCTGCTTCGAAGGACTGGTTCGGGCTTCCCGGCTCTGAACCGCCGACGGAGGTAATTCCGTATGTTGTGCGCGAACGTGAATCAACCCGTCCAATCCGTCACGATGGAAACTAAGACGGTTTTATGAAATTTCACAATGCAAACAGTGAAGAACATAAATAAGGAAAGGACAAAGGAAACAATGAAAAGTGCAAGATTTACACTTATTGAACTTCTAGTTGTTATTTCGATCATCGCAATTTTAGCATCCCTGCTTCTCCCGGCGCTCAGCAGAGCCAAAGCCGCCGCGCAACGGATCAAGTGCGTTTCCAACCTGAAACAGGTCGGAGGTTCGCTGATGCTGTATGGAAATGACTATACGAATCACATGCTTCCGTATTCACTGAGGGCTCTCTATGACACCACCAGCGCTTACGGTTCCTCGCCGAGTGCAACTCAGGCGGCGGCATATCATCGGGTGCTGGCTTATTGCGGATATGCCCCGAAGGTCGAAACCAATATGGCTCAAAGCATCTATTATTGTTCTTCGCCCGAAGCAAATTCTGGTGAAAAAAGCCCTTATTTTCGACTTTGGAACAGCTTGGTTTATGGAATCAGCCTGGGAGTAATTTACCGCAATTATTCGGCAGTGACAGCCGGGGACAAGAGCCAGGCTCGCTTCAGTGACTTCAGCAGCCCAAGCACAAAAATTTATGTCGGCGACTCCAGAGTAACGACAAACAATACAATGAACTATTTGATGAATATGGGAAACTCCACGACAGAAGGCATACTCTTTCCGCTGCATGATCGGATTGCCAACATTTTCTATGTGGACGGGCATGTTGCCGGCCTTTTGCTCAAGACCCAGAATCCAGCAATTTACTACAACGACACGAGTTCACCGGTTTACCGCTACGGAGCAGCATGGACTTGGAAATAAGCATATCAAGAATGTAAGGTGGAAGAAATGAGAAAAACCGCATTGATCGTGCTGTTCGCCGCGATATGTTCCGCAGTTGCAGCCGAACCGAAATTCAACTGGGAATTCAACGGAAAAGACCGGCCCAAAATAAACGGCTTCGAAGAGAATTCCGGGGTTCTCGCATGCCGTCCCGAAAAACCGATGTTTTCATCGAGATTCAATTATCCGCTCAAAGCGTTCACGCTGGAGGTCCGTTTCAAAATGGAAACTCCTCCGGGCAACACCAGAAAACAGGCTTTGGTCGGGTTGGCCTTCAATAGTTACAGGAGGGGATTCTTTGAGCTGAGGATAACTCCGGATTCCCGGCTGGAAGCAGAGTTTCTTCTTCGCTCCGACGATGCTAAGAAGGTCGATAAGCAATTCATGATTTCCACTGGAAAAGTCACTTTCAGCAACGGCGGATGGCACACTGTACGCATTGCGTCGGAATCCGGAAAAAAAGCGGTGATATGGGTTGACGGCAATCCAATCGTCGAAAAAGAGGACGCATTCGGATGGAACGACATCGCGAAAAAAATTCCTCAGGATTATCCGCTCTTCACCTTCGGCTGCAGCAATGGAGGGGAAAAATTCGACAATTATCTTCATGGCAAACTTAAAAATGTGAAAATCTGGGAAGGTGTCGTTCCGCCTCCGGCAGTGGCCGAGCCGGAGCAAGACGCCGCATCAAGCCTTTCAGATCCGAATCTGGTTCTTTCCGCTTGCGAGCAGGTTAAGCTCAAGGTGGCCGAACACGAAACCTCCACCATCGGCGTTTTCGCTCCCGCGGAAAAAAAGTTTCAGGACGCTGCCGCAACCGCTGCTCTGGTTCTGGATGAAAAACATCTGACCGTTTCCGTCAATTGTCCTACTCCCGACGGAGTCAAACCGGATCTTACCGGCAAAAACGGTTGGAGCGGAGACCATATTGAGTTCTTTTTCCGTCCGAATTCGGATACGAGCGCATTTTACCAGTATTGCGTGAATCTGAACGGCAAAACCGCTTTTTTGCGTTACCACTCCGCCGGTGTGCCGGATACAACATTCCGAAGTGTCGCAGCGTCCAAAATAGAACAGCTCAACGACGGCTTCAAGATCATACTCGAGATTCCCCGCACCGAACTCGAAATTGCCAAAGCAGTTCCCGGTT
>CAYWZD010000685.1:0-2231 GCA_964462755.1 uncultured Victivallales bacterium
GAGGCCAGCCGGCCATGATTTTGCGCGCCTTGTAAACACCGGGAAGATAGCACCGCGCATAACAGACGCCCAGCCCGTTGGGTCCTGTGAGACGTATGTAATAGCGTGTTCCGGGTTCGACTTGCGCATGAAGCCGGAATCCGGCTACGACGGCATTTCCGCTTCCGACTTCGGCTTCCGCCTTTGCCATAACTTCTCCCGTGGTGAACTCATACATCTTTTTCTGACGGACGAGTTCCGCCGTCACTGTTCTGGATTCGGCAAACGGGTTGTCGAACCGGAAGAACACCGACTCGATTCCGGCACTCGCCGCAACGAACGATTGTGCGGAAAAAGGTGTTTCATCCGAAAACGTTTCACGTCCTTCCACCTCGCGAAGTTCCAGCGGCATCGAGCTGGACACGACGGTTTTCGCACCGACGCACAGGTTGGCTGTGTCTTCGATGTCGATGCCGGGGACCGTATGATCCACACGGTAGAGAATCCGGCGGAGTTCCGGAATGTGTTTGTGGTCGATCTCCCGCGGAGAAAGATGATGTTTTTTCATCAGGAACGCGGCTCCGGCGGCCGCCTGGCCCCCCGCGGAACAAGTCGCCATCAGGCGGATCGAGGAAAACGCCACGTGCGAGGCGCTGATATTGCGTCCGGCCATCAGCAGATTCCCGATGTTGTGCGAATAGAGACACCGGAGCGGAATCTGGTACAGTCCCGGAGAAAGGATGCCGTGTTCCGGACCGCAGGGGGTGTTTCCGCTGAAAAAGCCCTGAATCGGATGGAGGTCGACATTGCCCCCGCCATAGGTGACGGCATCGTCGAAACGCCGGTTCTCCAGAATGTCGCTTTCCCGGAGGATGTAGTCGCCGATGAGACGGCGCGATTCGCGTTTGCCGGGAAAACCCGCGATCCAGTTGATCGCATAGTTTTCCGCGCCGTGGTCGCCGTGATTCTTGATATGGTCCCAGATGCCGTAGAGAATGGCAAGGAGTTTCCGATAGATTTCCTCGTTGTCGCTGATGGTGTTCATGTCGCCGCCGCATTCGAGCCACCAGTAGCCCTTCTTGAAGTCGCGGTGCCCGCGGCCGATGAACGGGGTTTCGTCCTCGAACTTGTATGCCCACGGCGGCGGGACGAACGGGACGGGATGTCCGAGGTCGACCGCCCGGAAATAAAGACTGGACCCCAGCGTTTTTTCATCGGCGTGTTCGGGGGCGAGGCGTTCATTGAATTCCGATTTTGCCTCGCGTCCCATGCGGAATTCCGCGCCCGACTCGAATCCGACGAACGAATCGCCGGAGGCATCAATCACGGTTTCCGGAAAAATGAAATGGGTCAGATCACTGCCGATTGTCCGTGCCTTCAGCTGGGTGATCCGGGAATCTTTTACTTCGACATCGCAGACTTCGGTATTCAGCAGGAGCGTCAGGTTCGGTTCGGCTTCGCAGAGGTCGCGGAGCATCTGGCTCCAGTAATTGCGCCAGCCATTCACGAAAAGGAATTCACCGGTCAGCCGCATGTCTTCGATCACCCCGGTTTCGCGGGCGTCGCGGGTTGTCCATTCAGAGGCTCCGCAGACGAGTCCGCCGTCCGCGTCGCTGTCGCATTCGATGCTTGCGGGACCGCCCAGACAGAAACGATTCTGCACCAGAAGTGTTTTGAGACCGAGCCGAGCCGCCGTGACCGCCGCCGCAACTCCCGCCATACCGCCGCCCACAACCGCCAGGTCCGGACGGTGAATCTTTTCAAAATCTTTTTTGTTCCTGACCGAGCAATATGACTTTTCCATTTTCCTTTCCTTTCCCGCTGTTTGTAAATAAAGATAGAGTCTCATGACTTGAAAAACAAGGGAACTCCTTTTATTATATATACCGTAAATGATTTAAAATATATCCGATCGGAGCTTTTTATGAAAAGAATCGAAGATATTTCAGCAGAATTTCGAAAATGGAAGATACCCGATTCGTTTGACGGGCCTCCTTGCTGTTCCCTTTCCGAGGAACTTGCTTTTCATGCTTCGCCGCTTCAGGAGGGCGCCATGCTCTGGTGCCGCAACGCCATCCGGAACGTTGCGTTGGCGAAGCACCGTTCCCGTGTGGTGAATCCGGACTTCCTTTCCATCCGGTTCGTGGAGAGCGGTTCGGAATATCTGCTGTATGAGGGAGAATATATCAGGATCGAGCCGGGCGACATCACTCTTCTGAAACCGGGACGCGACTATGTCTTTCACACCGGAC
>CAYWZD010000686.1:0-2230 GCA_964462755.1 uncultured Victivallales bacterium
TGAACGCGGTCATGACGGTCTCCTATCTCTGTTCCATGAACAAGCTCAAATTCCTTCATTTCGGTTCCCAGATCAAGGCGCAGTTCGACAACGATTTTCCGCCTCTCATCGGACCGGAAGGACTCAAGGAGACCGTCTTTATGTTCAAGGCGCTTCAGGACCTCGGCTGGAAGGGAGTGGTCGAGTTCGATTGTCACATGCTCCGCGCCGAAGGGACGCCCGGAGACCCGTATGAGTCCCGCCGTCAGTTCATCCGCAACTGTTCCGAGGCTCTGGACATCGCTCTCAAGCTCGCCGCCCGGATCAAGCCCCCGAAGAAGGGGATATCGCAATCCGCCGCAGACCTTCAGAGCATCCGCGAAATGTGCGCACTCTAAGGAGGCTCGCCATGTCCCTATACCTTGGAATCGACGCCGGCACGCAGAGCCTCAAGTGTCTTGTCATCGATACGGAAAATAGCGGAATCGTTGCCGAAAGTTCGGTGAACTACGGACGCGACCTTTCACACTACGGCGCTCCGAACGGGTTCATTCCTTCCTCCGACCCGCTTGTGAAACAGTCCGATCCGATGATGTGGGTCGAAGCGCTCGAATTGGCTTTTTCCCGCTTGAAGGAGTCAGGCATCCCTCTTGGCAATGTCGCTGGCATTTCCGGTTCGGGGCAGCAGCATGGCTCCGTCTATCTGAACTCGGAATTTCCTCTTCTTGTCCCTGAAAAAACGCTGGCTGAACAGCTTCGTCCGCTTCTCTCGCGTCCTGTTTCGCCGATCTGGATGGACCGTTCGACCGCGGCGGAATGCCATGAACTGGACGAACACTTCGGAACCCGGATGCGGACCGAAACGGGAAGTCCTGCGATCGAGCGTTTCACCGGCCCCCAGATACGCAAGTTTGCAAAGGAGAACCCGGAGGCATACGGCAAAACTTTCCGTATTCATCTTGTCAGTTCATTTTTATGTTCCGTGCTCTGCGGCAGTCATGCCCCGATTGATTTCGGCGACGGCGCCGGGATGAACCTTTTGAATCTGAAAACGCTTCAATGGGACCCTGAAATCGCGGAGTTCACCGCGCCCGGACTTCCGGAGAAACTCCCTCCGGTCCGGCCGTCCGATACCATTGCGGGTGGACTGGCTCCCTTCTTTGAGAAATTCGGATTCACGCACGGCATTCCGGTTGTGGTCTGGTCGGGCGACAATCCGAACAGTCTGGTCGGGATCGGCGCTTCGAATCCGGGAATCCTCGGAATCAGCCTCGGCACCAGCGACACCCTCTTTGCTCCGATGCGGACATTTAAAACCGACCCGAAGGGATACGGACATGTCTTCGGCAATCCTTCCGGCGGGTTCATGAGCCTGATCTGTTTCACGAACGGTTCTCTGGCCCGCGAGAAAATCCGGGAGCAGGCGGGCGCGGACCGTGACTTCTTTGATCGGGAGGCTCTGCTTCAAAGTGTTCCCGGCAATCATGGGAAACTCATGCTTCCCTACTTCGAATCGGAAAGCACGCCGCTGGTGCTGAATCCGCGTGTAATGCGCAACTATTCCGAAGACTCGCCCGCGGAGGAAATCCGTGCCATTCTTGAATCCCAGGCGTTGAGCCTTCGTCTTCACTCCGAATGGATGGGGGAAAAAGTGTCCTGTATCCGTCTGACCGGAGGCGCTTCCAGATCGGAAGGTTTCCGGCGGATTCTCGCCGATGTGTTTCAGGCGCGGATCGAGACCATTTCGGTCACGGATTCCGCTGGGCTCGGCGCGGCCATGCGCGCGGCCAATGCGGTGTCCGGCATTCCCTTTGAAACCTTGTCCGGGATGTTTTCCGTTGCGGAGGAATCCATCGCGCCGGCCCCCTCCCGTGCGCGAATCTATGAAAAGTCCCTGAAGGACTTCGAAGCATTGGAGAACTCTTTCGCAGCCGGATCGTCAAGCCGGTAAAACAAAAAACAGAAGGGAAAGCATTTCGCTCTCCCTTCTGCAATTTCTTGTTTTTTCTGAAAAACGTATCCGGTAAAGATCAGTTTCCAGAGGGCATCGGCAGATTGAAGCCGTCTTTCTCCAAGGCCTGCTGGACCCATTTGAATTTCTCATATTGCGAAATCGTGATCGGTCCGGTGTAGACCATGCTCTGCATTTTGCGGGGCGGATATTTGAGATAAGTCTTCATGAGATTCTGTGCGGCGTTGTTGATGGGAATCATCGTCCAGGTATGTTCCGTATAGTTGTTCATGAAGATGT
>CAYWZD010000687.1:0-2227 GCA_964462755.1 uncultured Victivallales bacterium
GTGAACGGTTTGTCGATATACAGCGGCTTGCCGGATTCCAGCGCCTTTGCGGCCAGTTCCTCATGCACTTCCGGATTGGAAGGCGCAAGCACGCAAATGACGTCGCTTTTCTCCACCACTTCCTCCAGGGAACGGGCGGGCGTCATATTGAAATCCGAACACCACTGGCTCAGAGACCGTTTTCCGTTGTTGGCGTTTTCCCACGCAAGGGAAAGCTCAAAGTTTTTTCCGAATTTGGAATTTCTGATCCAGGCGGGATAGTTGTTCGCGTGCCATTCGTCGATGAACAGGTCGATGAAACCGATTTTTTTCATATGCCTCAATCCTTCTGTTTAAAAGTGAAAAGAACATATAACCATACCCCGGAATTGCATTTTTGCAATCGCATTCCATTCTTTTCCAGAGTTTTCTTCCCGATCTCCGCATTCTTTCCGCGGACAGTTTGTTTTTTCCTTTCTCCAACACTATATTACCTCGTTCCGGCCTCAAAACCGTTCATCACTCGGAGACACGATGGAAAAGAAGCTTTCAGAATTCCTTTCAGAAAAACCGGTCTTTGCAATCGCCTTCGCCGGAATCGCCCTGATCTATGCAATCCTCTTCCTCACCCTGCCGCAGGAATCCATCTGGATCAGCGACGAAGGCAACCGGATTCTCTCGGTACAGGCCTATTCCGCCACCTCCTCGAAATATCTCCCGGACCCCTTCGAAGGCATCTCCGGCATTCCTTCCGGCATCCGGGCTTATCCGAAACCTTACTTCATTCAGGAAAACGGACACTGGCGCTCGGCGTATCAACTCTTCTTCCCCTATGTCGCGTCCTTTGTCTACTCCGCTTTCGGACGCGCCGGCATCGCGGCTCTCGCCATGGTCGCGGGACTTCTGAGCATCTGGATGGCGGGGCTTCTGGCGAGGAAACTCTTCTCCTGCGACCTCCGGGCGACGGCCGTCATGCTCCTCTGCGCCTTCTGCACCCCGGTCCTGTTCTACTCCGGAACTTTCCTCGAAACGACATGGGCGGTCTTCTTCGCCATGCTCTCCGCCTGGCTCTTCTTCACCGGTCTCGGAAAAAAACAGGAAACTTTCATTCTCTTCGGCAGCGGTCTGGCCGCCGGAATTTCCATCCTCTTCCGGGAAGAAGGGTTCCTGTTCGCATTCGGCATGTTCGCGGCAATGGCGGTCTATTATTTTTCCTGGAAAAGACTCATTGCTTTCTGCGTGGGCGCGGCCTGTCCGGTTTTCCCGCTGTTCATTTATAATTATCTGGATTCCGGTTCGATCTTCGGAATGCACTCGCTGGTGTATTCACAGCTCGAAAAACCGGAACTGAACCGGTTCGTCGCCAAGTTGATCGACTACAGCTTTTATCTGGTGCTGCTCTGTCTCCCGTTCCAGCAGCTGAACCTGATCCTCCCCGCGGTTCTCCTTGCCGGGATATTCGTGTGCAAACTGAAGAAGTTCAAAATTCCGTCGGAAATCATTGTCTACGGCTTCGTGATTCTGTGCTGCACGGCGGGATTGGCCGGCAATCTGCTCATGGAACATGGCGGCGTGTTCATCTACCAGTCGCTGCTGGACCATGTGCCGCTGTTCGCGCTCTGTCTTTTCGGAGCGTTCCCCCTGTTTTCCAATGCAGGCAGGGAATTCCGCTTTCTGGCAATGGTTTCGGCGCTGTGCATTTTCCTTGCGCCGATGATGCTCAACCAATATGTCCTCGGAATGTTCTGGGGCGGACGCCATTTCCTTGACATTGTGCCGTTTCTCTGTATTCTGAGCGTATGGATTCTTTCTTCGGCCTCTGTGGAAAAACCGCTGAAGATTGCCGGATATGCCCTGATCCTGATCTCGCTCGCGGCCAATCTTTCCGGATACGGCGTGCTCCGCATAAAGAAAAATTATTCGGCGGAAATCGTCAGGGAATTGGCAAAACCGGAATGCAAAGTCATCGCCACGGACATCTTCTGGCTTCCGGAGGAATTGGCGTGGATCTCCCGGGAAAAATGCATCTTCCTGATGAAGGAACCGACTTCTCTGGAACAGGCGCAGAAGCTCCTCGCCGAAAACGGAATCCGGGATTTTACCCTCATTCTCGGGACGAAGTCTCGGGTTCTGAGCAATGAATCCATCGCCCGCGCCGCGCGGAAAATGGACATCGTTCCCGGACGCCGCTTCCACAATGACCGACTGGGATTTTTCGAACTTCAGATTTTCCGCTGTTCGATCCGCC
>CAYWZD010000688.1:0-2219 GCA_964462755.1 uncultured Victivallales bacterium
CCCATTTTTTGAGGTCGCGCCTGAGAGTTTCTTCGTTGAAAACCTGACCCGGACGCCATTGTCCGTTGTATTCCATCGTGGGAACCACCCAGTCGTCGCCGCCGTTCACGTCGATCACTTTCTGGATCACCGCCTTGGGCTGTTCCTCGATTTCCAGATATTGGAACGGAACGTTATGGGCTTGCAGAAACTCAACCGTTCTCCGGCAGTGCGGACAGACATTCCATGCGTAGACATTCAACATGCGAGGACTCCTTTCCTTTGTGTTTCCGTGCACTACAGTATCCTCTCTCCAAGGTCCTGTCAAGAGCGGGGCGGGGCAAAAACCGGCTGTTTTCGCCCGAATAAAGGTATTTTCCCGTGATTGTCCTTGAATTTCATTCCATGCGGGTTACATTGGCAGAAGCAATGAAGTGAAAGGATCAGACATCATGCGCGGCTGGATTTTCTTCCCGGAAAAACGAAAACCGTATGTTCCGAACCGGTTTTCTCATTTTCCCGGAATGGACTTCCCGGACGATTCCGAAGAGGATGAGGAGGAACCGCAAAGACTTCTGACCGGACGGATTCAAGGAGCCTCCCTCGGGTTTTACTGCGGTCCGTCGGCAGGAGAAGCCCCCTCCGCCTTCCCGTCATTGCTGGAAGGAATTTCGAAATACCCCCGGTCCGAATACAAACCGCTGTTTCAGCCTACCCGGAAAATATGGGAAGTCCTCCCGCCGATCACGCTTGTCGCTTCCGCCCGTCCGCCCGAATTTCTCTGGACCGCCAAGACGTTTCATGCGCCTTATATCGTGGTGAACGGTTCGTTTCCACGGATGCTGGCGGATATCATTGTGCGCTCATGCCGGACATTCCGGTTCAGTCCGTATATTCTGAAGTGACGCCCGGTTATTTGCGGAGCACCTTGAGAATATCGGCGAAAGCATTCCGCAGTTCGTTTTCCGAGACTTCCGCCTCCGGCTGGATGAAGGATTCCAGCGGCGGCTTTTCCACACAGCTGTCGGGAAGGTTGCGGAGGAACGGCGACGGCAGCTGACGGACATATTCATGATACTTGAACCGCGCCGCGGCGCAAGTGATGAAAAGCTGTTCCTGCGCCCGTGTCACGGCCACATAGAAAAGACGTCTTTCCTCTTCCTCGCCGTTTTCCTTCAGCGCCCTTTCATGCGGAAATGTCCCGTGTTCCAGTCCAACGACAAAAACGATCGGGAACTCCAGCCCCTTGGACGCGTGCACGGTGGAAAGGATGGGACCTTCTGAATCCTCCCGGTCGTCCGTGCGGTCGTTGTCATCCATGAGGGAATAGGTTTCCATGAATTCGCCGAGAGAACATTCCTTCTGCTGGCGGAGTTCATAAATGCCGATATAGTTGATGAACTCCAGAATGTTGTCCTGCCGTTTTTCCGCTTCCTCGGCGTTCTTGTAGATTTTCTGAAGGCCGTGCAGATAGCCGATGTCGGTCAGATAATCACGGATGCGGTCGGCCAGACGCCCCGGCTGTTTGAAGTCGGCGGCATACTGGGAGATGCACCCCGCCATGGATGCGGCGGCGGAGGCGGCTCCTTTCGTGAGCTGTGAATGATACTCTTCCGAACCGAGGATTTCCGTCAGAGGTTTGTGCAGGGTCTTCTGAAGCTCGCGCAGGGTCAGGATCGCCTTGTCCCCGAGTCCGCGCGGAGGCACGGAAAGAATGCGGAGCAGGCTCTGGTCGTCGCGTTTGTTCACCAGCAGTTTGAGATAGGCGGCGGCGTCCTTGACTTCCTTGCGCTGGAAGAAGGCCTGTCCGCCGATGATTTTCGGGGTGATGCCGCGGGAACGGAATTCCTGTTCGAAGGCGAGCGAAAGATGGTTGGAGCGGAAAAGGATGGCGAAGTCGGACCAGAGACGTTCCGGATCGCGCGAGATCATGTTGGAAATGACGTCCGCCACGAAACGGGCCTCGGCCTCGCCGTCCTGAAGCCGGAAAACCTTGACCTTCTCCCCCTGCCCTTTCGCTGACCAGAGGTTCTTGTCGTAGCGAGTGGAATTCTCGGCGATGACGGCGTTGGCCGTGTCTAGAATGGCGTTTGTGGAACGGTAGTTCTGTTCGAGCTTGATCTGTTTCGCGCCCGGAAAATGTTTTGGAAAGTCGAGGATGTTGGAGACCACGGCGCCGCGCCACGAATAGATGCTCTGGTCGTCGTCGCCGACCACGCAGAGGTTCATGTTTTCCCCGG
>CAYWZD010000689.1:0-2209 GCA_964462755.1 uncultured Victivallales bacterium
CCCTGAAGTCCGGGCGAAAGGTAAACGGCGCCGTCCGCACAGCGGAGCGCATGGACCTTCGGGTCCGCGGTTTTCATTTTCTCAAGAATCATGGTCTCACTCCCTGACGAAATATTCTGATGCGTAAATGACGGAAAAACCAAAGGTTTTCGCACGACAATGTTAAATATATCAGTCCTTTTCCGGTTCGTCAATGACTCCGGGAAAAAAATTTCGGCATTTTCGGAAGAGTTATTCTTCCTTTTTCCGGAAAAACAGAGCGGGACAGACAAAAGGGATGGGATTCAAGAGATAAACCGGGAGAAAATACACTCATTCTTCCTGTTTTTCGGAAAAATATAGCGGAGGGAAAATCCGTTGGATGCAAGAGAGATGAATCAGGTCAGACTTCGCCTTCGGACTTGAGGCGGAGGGACCCTTGTGCAAGACGCGCGGTCAGAGGGGTTCCCGCCGGAGCGTCCGAGGCGCGCGTGAGCGGTGTTTTGCCGTCGGGCCCAAAGACCATGGCATAGCCCCGGTTCAGGATGGAGAACGGGCTGTGTGCGTTGAGTTTTTCCGAGGCGACGCTGTAGCGGGATTCGGCGCTTTTTACGGCGGCGTCCAGACGCGTGGACATCTCCCGGAGAAGCATGTCGGTCTGCTGGCTCTTTTCCATGACGAAGAAAGCGGGACGGCGCAGCGGCTCGGAGGCGATCAATGTGTCCAGACGGCGCTTGGCCCGTTCGTATGCCAGCGAAACCGAGGAGAGGATTCGTGCGTTCATTGAGGAAAGCGACTCCTCGAGGACGGCTTTTTCCGGGACGATGAGTTCCGCCGCGCCCGACGGGGTCGGCGCCCGCAAGTCGGCCGTGAAGTCGGCGATGGTGAAGTCGATCTCGTGTCCGACGGCGCTGACGACGGGGATTTTGCTTGCGGCAATGGCGCGTGCGACGATCTCCTCGTTGAACGGCCACAAATCCTCCAGACTTCCGCCTCCGCGTGTAACCACGATCACATCCGCGTTCTTGTGGCGGTTGAAATATTTCACGCCTTCCGCAATCTGTTTTTCCGCGCCCTTGCCCTGAACCGCCGAGGGATAAATCCGGATTTCCAGCTCCGGAAACCGCGCCAGGGAAATTTTCAGAAAATCCTGAAGGGCAGCGCCTTCCGGGGAAGTCACCACGCCGATGCGGGCGGGAAGAAACGGGATTGGCTTCTTGCGGGATTCATCGAACAGGCCCTCGTCGGCCAGTTTCTGTTTCAGGAGCTCGAACTGACGCTGAAGTTCTCCGAGTCCGAGCGGACGCAGCGACTTGATGTTCAGCTGGTATTCGCCGCGCTGCATGTAGACCGACAATTTGCCGAATGCCTCGATCTGGGACCCTTCCTGAACCTTGAGCCGGGCGCACTGTTCCGCGCCGCCGAAGAAAACCGCGCGGATCTGGGAGGAGGCGTCCTTGAGTGTCAGGTAGGCGTGTCCGCTTCGATGGAGAGTCAGGTTGCCGACCTCGCCGCTGACCCAGACGGGCATCAGGCTGCCCTCGATGATGTCGCGCACTACCGCATTGACTTCGGATACGCTCCAGACCTTTTCCTCAGGCATGGATGATCTCCCGCATGACGAGGGGACTCAGGCTCATGATCTGGCTTCCGACTTCGAAAAGACGCCATACCCCGAAGAAGGCCAGCAGCATGAGGAGAAGCATCGCTCCCTTGACGAATTCGGAATTGATGTCCCGCATTTTCGGGAAGATTTCGGAGAGAATGCCCCAGCCGTCCAGCCCCGGAGCCGGGATCAGGTTGAATGCAAGCAGCACAAAGTTGTAAATGCCGAAGAGCATCACGAATTCGAGAATCATGATATATTCGGGCGTCTCCCGATAGAATTTCGGCAGATGAAGGACGCCGGCCAGAATCCAGGAGATCAGAAAAAGAAGCAGGTTGGCGAGAGGTCCCGCGAGGGAAATCTTGAGCATGCTCCAGCGCGAACGCAGAAGACTGCGGTCCACCGGCACGCTTCCCCACGCGATTCCGATCAGCGCCAGCATCAGCAGCGACATGAACCCCATCTGTTTGAGCGGGTTCAGCGTCAGATGGTCCCGCAGGGTGAAATCTCCCTCCAGAACAGCCACTTGTGCATGAAAATATTCATGAAGGCAGACCGAGAATACCACGATCAGGCAGACCATCAGAAAGTAGGTCGGATTCGTAAAAAGAACCTGGATGAAAA
>CAYWZD010000690.1:0-2204 GCA_964462755.1 uncultured Victivallales bacterium
AGCTTATTCAGGACGGAAGCCTTCCCCTGTGCCGGGAAGGTGGTGTGCCGCCGATCATACATACAGCAGAAAGATCAGCTCCAGAGTTGAGGCTGTTTTCCGTCAAGACCGAAGCAACGGGTTAGAGCCGTATAGCTCCAATCGACCCGCTGGGGCGTGTATTTCTTGACCGTCTCCGTGAAGGCGTTCAACAGACTCCAGCGTGTCGGTTCCTCGAACTCAACATGACGCGGCTTCTTGAACTCATGGAAGACCGGCAGAATATCGGAACTGTTGATGGCTCCGAATTCCGCCGCGCGCACGATTACCGAACGCGCCTCATTGTCGTTTCTGAGGTAGAGCATCTTCAAATCTTCCGACACCGTTTCGAGTGTCAGAAACTCGCTTTCCAACTCATCCACAGCCACATCGATCAACTGGGAGAGTTCCATCCCGGAGGTGTGCCGACGCTTGATGACCGTCGTTCCTCCAAAGGCCAAATTCGAGCAGACGCATATGTGCAATCCCGCTGACAATCCCACGGAAAAACTTTTGTCATGGGAGTTCCGCAAGCCGATACAGCGGGTCCATTCCGAACTCGAACTCTTGTTGATTTTCATGACTCCGAAAAGTTTCTGTCCTTCCCGAGCCAGCCCGAACTGTTCCTCCGTGATCGTCCAGTGATGCGCTCTCACGACCTTGCTCACCGCGTCAATCACCTCAATATGGGGAACCGGTTTCCAGCTCACCGTAGGGATCGGGGTATCCACCAGAGCCACGGTTTCCCGATCCACAAACCGACCGCCTCCGCTCATCATCAGATTCGACATTTCTTACCTCACTTCCTTATGAAACTTTTTGCATCGATTCGCATACGCACAATCCGCACACGAAAAACTGGTTTCCGCCGGGAGGAATACACCCTTCTGGACGGCCTCCTGCACCTTGTTCGCCAGGAATTCAAAACGGACGAAATCCTCTTCATTCCGGCGTGTGTAATGGTTCTCCACGCTCGGTGTCTTGGTTTTCGTCACGACATCGAACCGGAAGAGCGGCAGGATTCCATTCATATGCTTATACGCGTAGGTATAGATGGTCGACTGCAAGTCCTTGTCGGCCTTTTCGGTGGGCCATTTCGAGGCGGATGTTTTCCAGTCCACGATGCACGTATCGGTCCCGTCCGTAACCACGAGATCATACTCGCCGATGAGAGGCATATCCAGTCCCGGCACCTCTATCGAAAAGCATTGCGCCACGTCCCGGATCGTGTAATAATCCTGCCATGCCAGAACCGTCTCCCGGAGCATCCTGAATCCGGTCTCAAGCAGGGAATCATACGTCTCCTTAGGCTTGTAAACCAGCTTCTCGGCCGCCTTCACTTCCGCGCTGAAAAAGTCCGCGAAGAGATCGTTGCCTTCCTTCTCCGAAAGACTCTGCCCCACCTTCGCCATATAGGCTTGGGCGGAGAGCGCGGCATGAAAAGCGCGTCCGAAAGCAAAGCAGGAGCCCGTGCGTTCCGGCGGCGCGTGTTCGATATACTGGAAATAGAACTTGAGGCTGCACACGTTCAAATACGTGTTCAACGCCGAGAAAGACCAGTGCGGATTGCTCCGTTCCTTTTCCACGGTTCTTTCCATCTCACGCCGCCTTTCCGCTGAGTTCGTCGATGGCCTTGGAACACTGCGTCCGGGTCAACTCTTCCAACGAGTTCACCCGATACCGAGCCTTGATCTGTTCGGGCGTGACTCCGTTCGTCCGGGCGAGATCCAGCAGAAATTTGATCTGCTTCGGACTTGCCGGACCGTCTGCGTTTTTCTGCCCGGCTGGGGGATAGCCTTGACTGCCGTTTTTCGGACCGTTCTGAGGGGCGGTATCCCTTGGATTCACGGGCGTATTTCCATGTAATTCCGACTCCACGGAATTCCGTACGAGATCGAACGTTTCATGAATCTTCTCATGAAGCTGATTCGAATTCAGGCCATCGGGCAGTTCCACCTCGATGGAGGCATGATACGACTGCGAAGAATAATCGCTCTCCGCCGGAATTTTCTTCGAATACGATGCGTTCAACTTCAACATTTTTCATTCTCCGAGTTTAAAATGCGAAAGGACAGCTCCCAATACCGGGAACTGTCCTCTCTGTTCTTTTTGATATTCACTCTGCGAAAGGAGCGGTTGCGAAGCAAACGTCTTCTTTCGCGAACTGAGTGCAGAACAATCTGTTC
>CAYWZD010000691.1:0-2203 GCA_964462755.1 uncultured Victivallales bacterium
CCGTGGTGGAGGATTCGCACGACGACTACGGACCGGTCTGGCCGATGTCGATCACACCGTATCAGATCCATCTCTGCGCGCTGAATCCAGACAAGGGCGGCGTGGGCGAGGCGGCGGAAAAGCTCTACAACGAACTCCGCGCGCTGGGCGTGGAAGTGCTGTTCGACGACCGCGGCGAAAAGGCCGGATTCATGTTCAGCGACGCCGATCTCATCGGAATCCCCTTCCGCGCGATCGTTTCCCCCAAGAGTCTGGAACAGGGAAAAGTGGAATTCAAACTGCGGACTTCCCGCGACGCCGAACTCCTGCCGGTCGCGGAAGCCGCGAAAGTTCTTGCGGACAAGGTCCGTGACGAACTGGAAAAATTCGATATATAACTTGCAGCCGGTCCCGGACCGCTGATAAAGAAAGGAAGTGCCTCATGTGGAAATACACCCCGAAAGTCATGGATCATTTTCTGAATCCGCGCAACGTGGGCGAAATCGATAATGCCGACGCGGTCGCGGAAGTGGGAAACCTGAGCTGCGGCGATGCATTGAAAATCTTCCTGAAGCTGGACAAGGACGGCAAAATCACTGACGTCAAGTTCAAAACCTTCGGCTGTGCCAGCGCCATCGCCTCCTCTTCCGCACTCACGGAGCTCGTGAAAGGCAAAACGCTGGACGAGGCCGCCAAAGTCACCAACAAGGATATTGTGGCGGTGCTGGGCGAGCTTCCGGAAGAAAAAATGCACTGCTCCGTGATGGGCATGGAGGCTCTTCAGGCCGCCATCGCGGATTACAAGCACAAGCATGGCGAAACTTATGAGGAAGTCGAATCGGACACGGATCACGAAGGCAGGATCGTCTGCAAGTGCTTCGGCGTCACGGACACCAAGATCCGCAAGGTGGCGCTGGAAAACAACCTCCACACGACCGCCCAGATCACGGACTACACCAAGGCCGGCGGCGCCTGCGGACGGTGTCTGGACCAGATTCAGGAAATTCTGGACAGCATCTGGCGCGAGCATTCCGAAAAGGAAACGCAGTCGCGCAGCGGCAAGGCGGAGGAATTCGCCGCGCTTTCCGTGGTGAAGAAAGTCATCCGCATTCAGGAAGTAATCGACAAGGAAATCCGGCCCGCCCTCGAAAAGGACGGCGGAAGCATCGAACTGCTGGACATCGAAGGCAATCTGGTGAAGGTCCGTCTGAAAGGGATGTGCGCCTCCTGCCCGAACTCCCAGCTGACTCTCAAAAAACTGGTCCAGAGCAAACTCAATGAGTTCGTATCCGAGGAGCTTACCGTGGTGGAGGTGCCGGCATGAGCACGCCTGAAAAAGTGATTTACATGGACAACAATGCCACGACCGCGGTCGCTCCGGAAGTCTTCGAGGCGATGCGTCCGTTCCTGACGGAACTCTACGGCAATCCGTCGAGCATCCACCATTTCGGCGGACAGGTCGCGGCGCATATCGAAACCGCCCGGGAACAGATGGCCTCCCTCCTCGGCGCCGCTCCCACCGAAGTGATTTTCACCTCCTGCGGAACGGAAAGCGACAGTGCGGCGATTCACAGCGCGCTGAGCCTTTGTCCGAAGCGGAACAAGCTGGTCATCTCCAAGGTGGAGCACCCGGCCGTGCTGAACCTCGGGAAAGATCTGGAACGGCGCGGTTACCGCGTCAGCCAGATCCCCGTGGACGGCAAAGGACGCCTCGACATGGAACGCGCGGCGGAAATGATCGACGACGACACGGCGGTGGTCTCCGTCATGTGGGCCAACAATGAGACAGGAAACATTTATCCCGTCGCGGAGCTCTCCGAAATGGCGCATAAGAACGGCGCTCTTTTCCACACCGACGCGGTCCAGGCCGTGGGGAAGGTTCCGATGAATCTGGACGATCTGTCCATCGATTTCCTGAGTCTTTCCGGACATAAGCTTCATGCCCCGAAAGGCGTGGGGGCGCTCTACGTCAAGCGCGGAGTGCGGTTCCGTCCCTTCATCGTGGGGGGCCATCAGGAAAGCGGAAGGCGCGCGGGGACCGAAAACGTGGCGTCCATCGTGGGACTCGGCAAAGCCGCCGAACTGGCCTCGGCCCACATCACGGAGGAGACCGCTTTTGTCGGAAAACTGCGGGACAAGCTGGAGAAAACTGTGCTGGAAACCATCCCGAGCGTCCGCGTCAACGGCGATCCGGAACACCGTCTTCCGAACACCACGAACATCT
>CAYWZD010000692.1:0-2193 GCA_964462755.1 uncultured Victivallales bacterium
AGCCTTTCCCCTTCAAGCCGAGCAGTTCACGTTCGAGTATTCCGGGCAGTTTCTCTCTGGAAACCGCATGAAAGAACTTGTCGTTGATCCGGATGTTGGGGCCTTTTCCGCAACAGCATTCGCAAAGACTGCCCGACAACTGCACTTGTGCAGCGAGAGCATGCTTTTCGAGGAACTTTTCAATCAGTTCCAGATTTTTTTCGTTGCCGCGCGCGAAGCAGCTGCTGCCCATGCAGACAACGATTCGAATACCGTCATCCATTCTTTTTCCCCTCTTCAGCAGCCGGGGCCCGTTTTTTGCAGGGGCGGCTGTGAATATTGTGATTTATTTCACAGATTAATATACAGCGGTTTGTAAAATTGTCAAGCCATATCTAAAATAAATTTCCATTCAAAATCTCAGTTTTCTGTATGTTCACAGTATAAGTATTTGATATTAAACTTTTTGTGTGTTATTCAAAAAATCAGCGTTTTATATTCGTTACATTTTTCACAGATAAAATCGTTTTCTTTATGATTCAGACATCTATGGCGAAAGAATGTTCGATCCGGCACATGGAAATTCCCACGAGTTGAGTAAAAAAACATCGATCTTTTCTTCGAAAAACGGAAAGCCGCGAAAAGACAATTTTCCTGATTGAAACCAGTTCCCCTTCATTTTGGAATCTATCATGCAAAAAAAGTTTTTCAAGCCGTTTCAAGGAGCATGGATTCCGTATTTTCACAACTCCCCGTTCCGTATTCAGGAAAGAGGATTGTTTTCCTGTTCCCGGAGGAGGCCTTCTCCCGGATAAAGAATCTCCTCCGGGATGAGATGAGATTTTTTTTCGGACGCCGCGAATTCGGAAGGGGTTATGCCGAATTGCTTTCGGAAGGCGCGGCTGAAATACCGCTGATCGTGAATCCCGGCAGCCTCGGCGGCGTCTTTCACCAGCAGGCTTCCCTTTTTCAACATCCTTGCGGCATTCCGCAGCCGCACCTCGGCCAGATAGCGGTGAATGGACATCCGGAACTTCTGCCGGAAGAGTTTATTCAGGTGGGGCGGCGCATAATGGGTCAGTGCGCCCAGATCGTCGAGCGTGATGTTTCTCCGGTAACACTCGTCAATGTATTTCTTGACCTGAAGAACGATGTCGAGGTGATAGTTGGGGGTGTCCAGTCCGCCGTTCTTGAGCGTGTAGTCGATGCTTTCCAGCAGGAGATAGTGGAAGCGGGGCGTGTCGACCTCCTTTTCCGAGGCGCATTGCCAGAGGTCGGACGCGGACGGCGAGGTGATGTGCAGCCTCATTCCGGATTGTCCGTATCCGTTCTCCGGCGAGTAGGAGGTCTGGTGGAGATTCAGGCCGTCGGGCGCTACCGTCAGCCAGAACAGCGCATAGGATTTTCCCTCTTCCAGATAATGTTCCGTGTGGAGGGTTCCCCGCAGAAAAATTTGAGGGCGTTCCGTGTTCAGCCGAATCCATTTTCCGTTGATGTGCAGCGCCAGTTCTCCGGCGGTCAGGTGGATCATTTCAACGTGGGTTTCGTGTGCCTGGGGCGGGTAGTACGGACGGTTGAAGAGCGTTCCGGGCAGGGGATGCTCCGGAACGGAAGCGGATGTCAGATACAGCGCCCCGCTTTCCGTCAACGCCTGACGCATTCCGATTAATTCCTGTTCGAACATACGGTCTCCCGGATTGATGGAAAAAATATAACGCGGAAAGCCGCGGATGCAAGCGATTAATTCGTTTTATCCACATAAGTTGTCGCTTTTATCCACACGATTCCGGTTGTATTCCCTCTGGAAAAAGCGTAAAATAAACACAGGCAAAAAAACAATCAACCGAAAGGAGTTTCCCATGAGCGCACAGAAATGCAAATACGGACTGGATGAACTGATGGAGGTCATCGACGTTTTCAATGTATCGGAAAAAGGGGCGGCGAAAATCCGGGCGATCCTGAGCGAAGAGACTTCGGAGCCGAACGCGGGGAATTTCTTCCGCTACTACAACCCGCGCAGCAAGACGGTCGAATTCGAGCATGAGTTTGCGGCGCATACCGGATGCCGGCATGCTCTTGCGGTCAACTCCGGAACCAGTGCGCTGATTTCGGCGCTGGTCGCGGCGGGCGTCGGTCCCGGCGACGAGGTGATCGTCCCTGCCTACACCTTCTTCGCCTCGGTCTCGGCGGTGGTCGTCGCCAAGGCGGTTCCGG
>CAYWZD010000693.1:0-2185 GCA_964462755.1 uncultured Victivallales bacterium
CGGAATTCCGGCGGACGCGATAAAATGCAGAGTCTTTTTGAAGCTCTGCGGACGGGGCAGAGAAATCACGGGCACGAGGGAAATTTTCGGGGACGGCTCCCGGTCGAAAGCAGCCTCTCCAAGAACCGCCATGTTCCGATCCAGCGAAAGCAGGCGGACCGTTCCCAGTTTTCCGTCCAGCATTCCGGCGCGGAGGACATCACCCGGGTTCGCCCGGAGAATTGCGCGGATGTGTTCGGCGCGACGTCCGGCAACCGTGAAATCCCCGGAGGATTGCCGATCGTTTTCCGTCAAAAGTAGAAGATTCATTTTGTATCCTTGCAGGAGAGTTCAATCATTCCGGGTCCAAGAGCAGAGATGTTCATGAAAAATGTTCGAGCCGTATCAAAAATACAGCGGAGACGCCAATTTTCCTTCCACGTTCCGGGAAGTCGGGACATAAGACGATCCTGGTACATTTGTTGAAATCTCCCGGTTATCACAATTTGCGGCAAGTATATCCGCGAAAAGGAATTATTTCAAAGAGAGCGTGAAACAAAATACTGAAAAATATACTAATTTTTAATAAGAAAGCAAGTATCGAAACAGAAAAAAACGAAACAAAAAAGCGGTAAAAACTAATATTTATGAAATCTGTAACAAAAACAACCGCACTTTCAAGTTTTATTGTTTGTACAATAACAGTTCTCCTTCTATCATCAATTTACACTGAGATAAAATTGTGTTTTCTGACTAAAAAAAACATTGAGAAAAGAGAGAGAATCGGCAAGTTTTGAAAATATGACTGTTTTTTTTAAGAACTCCTTGTTTTTTTTCAGAGAGATATTATAATATAATGAGATATGTAAATTTTTAATGGAGAAAAATCATAGTTTTTTTCGTGAGATTCCAAGAAAGAAAATCCGTGCATTGAGCAGCTGAATTTTCGCAAACAGTCAACGGAGCATTATTATGAAGAAACTGACAAAAGGCAAAGGGCAGCGCCCAGGAATTCGGTTCAATATCAACGGAATTGAAACGAGAAAGAACATTCTTCGGACCGCGGCTCAGCTGTTCTCGCTGCACGGTTATTCCGGAACCTCCTTCCGGGACATCACCCGTGCCTCGAAAATCGGGCTCGGATCGCTGGTTTACCACTTTGGCGTGAAAGAAAATCTGTATGCGGCGACCGTATCCCATTTCTATCCCTCCGCGGACAAACTGATGGAAATTGTCGCCCCGCTCGAACAAGTCAGCGCCCGTTCATCCCGGAAAGAAATTCTCGATGCCGTATCCGAAGCCATTTTCGGATACCTCAGGGAAATCCACTGCAACAAGAAAACCTCTTTCCTTGCCCGTTTCTGCGCCCGGCTTCTGGTAGACGGTTCGCCCGAAGTTCAGAAGATTCTGGATGAACGGCAGGAACCTGCCAGAAACAAACTCAATGAATTCGCACGCAAAATCAATCCGAAGCTGACGAAGGAACAAGCCTACACCTTCCGCCGCTGCATTCTTGCCCAGGTTCAATACACGCTTGTTTCCGAAAAAGCGGTTCTCGCCGAATTCAAGCTCAAAAGTTATACGCCGGAAGCCATTCTGTCCATTTCGAAAAGCATTGCCGAAACCGCTTATCTGCTGCTTCAGCTGAAGAAGTAGGAGTCGAGCCGGCCGGCACCCATGTGCCGGATCAAAGGTAGTGGAACGGCGGACGATCGAATTCGAAAGTCCGCCATTTTTCTTCCTCGTAAAAGACCTTCATCAGGAAAAGGCCGCAGGCCGGAGCCGTATCCTTGGCCAGAACGCGGCTCCGGGACGCCAGCATATCCCCGACAACCGACGCGGCCATTCTGCCGCGTCCGACCTCAAGCAGAGCGCCGGACATGCTGCGCACCATCTTATACAGGAAGCCGTTTCCGATGAAACACATGCACGCCAACGGGCCGAAGGTCTTCAGTTCCACACGATAAAGAGTGCGGACATGGTCCTTGGACGGGTCCAGTTCGATCGTGAAGGCGGAAAAATCATGGGGCCCCTCCAGAAACGCCATTCCCTCGCGAACCGCGTCGAAACGGGTGAATTCGGGCTGGCAGCAGCTCCAGCGGGACGTGAAGGGGTTCAAGTCGCCGTTATTGACCACGTAGACATAGGCCTTCCCCTTTGCGGAAAAGCGCGCATTGAAGTCCGGAGACGCGTATTCCACATTCAG
>CAYWZD010000694.1:0-2182 GCA_964462755.1 uncultured Victivallales bacterium
TCAACCGGATTCTCGTGCGGAGCGCCGCGGCGGTCGGACTGGTTCTGCTGATCTTTCCGGCGGCGGCCCATCTTTCGCAGGGAAGAACCAGCTACTCCCCGGATTATGCGATCGTTACCGTCCGGAACCTGCCGGTCTATTCATTGCCCTCGGCACAGTCCGGCAAGATTGAGATGAAGCTGAAAGCGGGCGAAGAGTTGTCCATCGTGGAACGTCGTCTCGACTGGGTCCGCATCCGGTCCGGCGATGCCGAAGGATGGGTTCGCGCCAAGGATATTTCCAGTCTATGGATGCCGAACAGCATCTCCACAAACTGAACCGGTGTTTCCGATACAAAGCGGAGGCTCGAAAGCGGTAACAGTGGATGATTGCCGTCTCCGCAAATCCCCTCTCCAACTTACAAATGCATAAACTTACTGTCCGAGGGAGAGATTGGCCTTGTTCAGGAGACGGCGTACGGTCTCGTGCGAAATTTTATCGGTATGCTCCAATTCAACCATCTTATCCGCCAGAAGGCGGAGCGACCAGGAGTTCCGGCCTTCGGGCGCCTTGCTGGAAAGCAGGGAAACAAGCTGTTCCTGAATCTCGTCATCGAACCGGAGAGGACGGTTTTGAGGTGTTTTCCGTTCCAGTGCGGCTTCAAATCCTTCTTCGACAAAACGTTTCTTGATATTGTTGACGCTGCATGGAGATACATGAAGAATGGAGGCAATGTCCCTTTCCGAAAGATTTCCCTGATCCTGATGTTCGCCACGGTCAAGGCCGAGCAGGATCAATGCCCTTAAAACGGTGCGTGCGGAGCGTTGTCCATTGTGGGATATGCTGTGAAGCTCTTCTCTTTCCTGTCGTGTCAGAACCACTTTTTGCAGATCAGCTTCCATTCTGATTCCTCCTCTGTAAAATATACTTGCCGCTTACCGCGCCTTTGCCGTTCCCTTCGGGATTGTCTCATCGGATCACCGAAGGCTCTCAATGCCGGGAGAGCATTGCCAAAGGCACACATTCAAATAGAAGAGTCTTCCGGCAGGAAACGCTCCCTCTTCGTGTATCCCCGTTCTTTGTTCGGAAGAAGAGGATTCGGGGGGAAGAATTCTATATTCTGCAAAAAGTCTGTCTTCTCCCCGAAAGGTCAGTCTTCTGCCCGAGGCCCAAGTCATTTGCCCGGTATTTTTCACGGTGCAATCAGTATCAAAGCCATTTTCAAGGCCCCCCAATCTGATTTGACTCCAGGTCCATTCTTTCTCGCAGTTCTCCGTCAGAAAAACCATCTTTCAGAGTTGAACTATTTTTCTTGCCCCTTGCCTGTCGAAAAGATTAAAACATGTTCTTCGACAGAAAATGATTGCTCCATGACCTTAAAAAACCGACAGAAAAACAATGTATTATTCTATCTTTCTGTTTAAAATAGATAGAAAAATAGAATTTTCAAGGCGAAAAGTTAAAAAAGGCAAAAAAAAATCGAAATTTAAAAATCGCCGGGAACGGCAGGAAGGACAGGAAAATAATGACGTAGCAGCAGGGATCGGCAGTGGTTCAGGCAGGACCGGCGCCAAAAAGAACAATTATGCGCAGAAGAGAAGGAAAAAGGAGGACAGGTCATGCATGGAAAAGGCTTTGTAAGCTCAATCCCTGCCGTCTGTGATAACCTTCAGGAATTTAACTTTTTCATCCGAGGAAAGTTCCAGAGAAGAAAGGATTTTCCTCATGACCCGCGACCAGTAGTTTACCTGAGTCGTCGGATTGCTTGAACTCGAAGAGGATGCAGACGTCAGGCCGGAAGAGGCTGGGGAGAGGTTCTCCAGTGGGCTTTTTACAATGGAGGTAATCTCCTTTCCAAGAAGGTCGCGGATATATGGATAAAGTTTTTCCCAATGCTCCGGACGGATGGAAAGGATTTTCCCGTTGATCCAGGAATTGACAGTCGGATTGGAGACCCCGATAAGCTCTCCAATTTCCGTCTGAGTCAAACCGCTGTCCCGACTCCAGGCACGAATACTCTGTCTAACCTCATGTGTGATTTTAACTCTTTTCATTATTAACCATCCTTTCAAGAACTCGGTGGATGGTTCCGTTCCACGCCAGCGGAGCCGGAACACCTTTAATCAACCCCCATGCTGGTGACATCTTCTAGTGTAGTGTTTCTCAAGTAGTATAATTAAAAATCCGTGCTATATTTTCTTCC
>CAYWZD010000695.1:0-2177 GCA_964462755.1 uncultured Victivallales bacterium
CAAAGGGGAAGTCGAAGTTCATACCGGGAGCAATCCTCCCGAATTTTCGAGCGGGCCCGGCGTGTTCATTACCTGGCCGGGAATTCCCTTTTTCTACGGTTCCCCGCCCGGGACTTTCCGGTTTCAAGCCCATCTGTGTTTCCGCGGCTCCCGGGTCGACCGTTATATTTCAAGCGGTCTGATTTCTCTCCGGGAAAGGAATCTTTTCATACGTCTCCGGGAACCGGAACCGTTTCTGCGGAAACTCCGGAACGTGTTCACTCTGCTGCGGGTTCCCGGTTTGAACCAGCATGCGCGCGCGGTCCTTCTTCTTGAGGAAATGCTGCTGGAAGTCAGTGAACAGCCCGCGATGCCGGACCGGCTCTACAACCACTATGCGGGGGCTCTGCTCGCACTTCGCGACCGGATCGCGAACGAACCGACATTGATCTGGAACTTCCGGAACGAGGCGGCACGGATGTCGCTTTCCTACGTTCATTTCCGGCGGCTTTTCAAGCAGGTGACCACCTGGTCTCCGGGGGCTTTCCTGCTGGAATGCCGTCTGCGCCGGTCGGAAAAACTTCTGATGTCCACCCACATGCGCATCAGCGAGATCGCGCAGGATTGCCGTTTCAACGATGAATTTCATTTTTCGCGCATATTCAAAAAGCACGGCTCGATTTCCCCTTCTCTTTTCCGTTCCCGCTATGGCATCCAGTGAAATGATCAAAAAGATCATGTTTTTATCAAAAAGACCATTTGAAACAGGTCTGGAAATGTTATTGTATTCCGCGTAAGAGAGATTCCGTTTACGACATTTCAACAGGAGATTCAAAGTGAAAAAATTGAAGGTCGCCTTTGTGGGGCTCGATACAAGCCATTCCGTTGAATTCGCCAAATATATGCAGGACCCGTCCCTGCCGAAGGAACATCAGATCAGCGGATTGCAGGTCACGGGCTGTCTGCGGTTCGACACCCCGTTCCAGAGCACGGAAGGTCTGGACAAGCGTCAGGCCTACCTTGAAAGCATCGGCGTGAAGGTCACGCTCGATTTCGAAGAGGCGGTGGCGGATTGCGAGGCCATCTGTCTGGAGATCAACGATCCCGCTTTTCACTTGGAATATTTCAAGAAATGCGCCGCGCTGGGCAAGCCCATCTTCCTCGATAAACCGTTTGCCGACACGCTGGACAGCGCCAATACGATTCTCGCCGCGGCCAAAGAGCATCACATCCGCTTCTTTACCGCCTCCTCGCTCCGTTACGATGTGAACCTCATCGACACGGCGGCAAAGTGTTCAAAACCCGAATATGCCTGTATCTGGGGACCGCTCGGGAAAGCGCCCGCGGGTTCTTCCATTGTGTGGTATGGCGTCCACGCCTTCGAAATGCTGGAACGGACCATGGGCCCCGGCGCGGTTTCCGTCACGGCCGTTCCCGACCGGCAGGGGGTGGTCTGCACGGTGGCATACGCCGACGGACGCCGCGGTATCGTCGAGCTCAATTCCCACTCCTACCGCTACGGCGGCGTCCTCCGGGACAGCACTCCGAACGAGTTCCTTTTCCAGTTCGCGGGCGGCGTCAATCTCTACCGCAATCTGATCGGCGAGATCGGACGTTTCTTCCGGGGCGAGTGCGAAGGCGTGCCGCTCAATAAATCCTATGAGATCATGGCCATGATCGAAGCGGCCGATCTTTCCGTCAAATACGGCCGGACCATGCCGGTTTACAAAAACTGACGAGGCGTCACTTATGAAAAGAATCAGAGTCGGAATCATCGGACAGGGCCGGAGCGGCCGCGGTATTCACGCGATCGTGTTCAACACTGAAAAACTCAAAGACAAATACCAGCTGGCCGCCGTCGCCGATCTCGATATCGCGCGCTGCAAGGAAAGTTGCGAGGAGAACCCCGGATGCAAAGCCTATACGGATTTCCGGGAAATGCTGAAGGATTCTTCCCTCGATCTCATCGTCAATGCTTCCCAGAGCCCGGATCACGTCCCGTTCAGCATCGAGGCGCTGGAGGCCGGACATGCGGTCCTCTGCGAAAAACCTCTTGCACGGACCGTTTCCGAAGTGGATCGCGTGATTGCCGCATCCAAGCGCACCGGGCGGTTTTTCACGGTTTTCCAGCAGTCCCGTTTTGCCCCGACTTTCCGCAAGGTTCTTGAGGTGATGGATTCCGGCGTTCTCGGACGGAT
>CAYWZD010000696.1:0-2173 GCA_964462755.1 uncultured Victivallales bacterium
AAGTACAAGTTTGATCGTAAAAATCTTTCCGTCCGCATTGGAAAATAAGGCGGAGGAGTGCTAATGTACCTCGCACACGTTGCTTTTGCCTCATTTCTCATCTACGGCGGAACCGCCGGACGGAAGCAGTCAGCGTGAATCATTCATACCAATTTAGGAGAAGTGGAAAATGAGTGTTCCTTTCAAAGTCGATCTGAGCGGTAAAATCGCGGTGGTTACGGGCGGAGGCGGAATCCTTTGCAGCTCCATGGCGGAAACTCTTGCGGAATGCGGAGCCAAGGTGGCAATTCTGGACCTGCGGCTTGAAAACGCGGAAAAAGTAGCCGAGCGGATCAACGCGGCCGGCGGCGTCGCCATCGGCGTCTCCGCCAACGTGCTGGAAAGGGAAAGTCTCCTGACCGCGAAGGAAGTGGTCAACTCCAAGCTCGGTCCGTGCGACATCCTCATCAACGGAGCGGGCGGAAATCATCCCAAGGGAACCACCTCCAAGGAATATCTCGACAAGGCCGATGCGGAAGGTTCCGTGGAAGGCAAAGTCTCCTTCTTCGACCTCGATCCCTCCGGCATCTCCTTCGTCTTCAACCTGAACTTCATCGGGACCCTGCTTCCCACTCAGGTTTTTGCGAAGGACATGGTGCTCAAGGGCGGCGGGACCATCATCAACATTTCCTCCATGAACGCGTTCCGTCCGCTGACCAAGATTCCCGCCTACAGCGGAGCCAAGGCCGCGGTCAGCAACTTCACCCAGTGGCTCGCGACCCATCTTTCCAAGGTCGGCATCCGGGTCAACGCCATCGCCCCCGGGTTCTTCCTCACGGACCAGAACCGCACTCTTCTCACCAACACCGACGGTTCCCTGACCGCCCGCGGCAATACGATCCTTTCTCATACTCCGATGGGACGTTTCGGCGAGCCGAAGGACCTCTCCGGCACGCTTCTCTGGCTGGTGGACAAAGGGGCGTCCGGATTCGTCAACGGAACGGTCATCCCCGTCGACGGCGGCTTCGCGGCCTTCTCGGGAGTGTAAGTTCTATGAGTTTCGTCGCCCTGATCGATTATGGAATGGGAAACCTCATGAGCGTTTCCAAAGCGCTGGAATTTGTCGGCGCGAAGGTCCGTCTCGTGGAAAAGCCCGCCGAGGCGGAGGGCGCCTCCGGCGTCGTCCTTCCCGGTGTCGGCGCATTCGGCGACGGCATGGAGCATCTGAATTCCTCTGGAATGGTTCCCTTCATCAAAAAGACGGCGGCTTCCGGGCTGCCGTTTCTGGGGATTTGCCTTGGAATGCAGATGCTTCTGGATTCCAGCGAGGAAGCGCCCGGCGTTCCCGGTCTTTCCGTCTTTCCCGGAAAAGTGGTGCGTTTCCCGGAACTCGGGGAAAAGATTCCGCAGATCGGCTGGAACTCGATCGTTCCGGATGAAAGCAACCCGTTCCTCAAAGGGGTTCCGAAGGACTCCTTCTTTTATTTTGTCCACTCCTACTATGCGAAGCCGGATGATCCGTCCTGCGTCGCGGCGCGCTGCACCTACATGGTGGAGTTTGCCGCCGCCGTCGGACGCGGCAACGTCTTCGCCTCGCAGTTCCACCCGGAAAAGAGTCAGGATTGCGGACTCACGATTCTGCGAAACTTTGTCAATATTTGCGCGAAAGGAAGTTCCGGCCCATGCTGATTTTCCCGGCCATCGATATGCGGAACGGACGCTGCGTGCGTCTGTTCCAGGGTGACTACAATCAGGAAACAGTTTACGACGAAACTCCCGCCGCCCAGGCGCTTGTCTGGCAGGAGTCCGGAGCCCCGCTGATCCATCTGGTGGACCTCGACGGCGCCAAGGCCGGGCATCCGGTCAACCTCGACTCTATCCGCGCGATCTGCGGAAAAGTCAAGATCCCCTGCGAGATCGGGGGCGGCATCCGCACGGAAGAAGACGCCGAACAGATGTTTTCGCTCGGGATTTCCCGGGTCATTCTCGGGACCGCCGCCTGCGAAAATCCGGATCTGGTCAAAAGCTTTCTTGCCCGGTTCGGCGCGGAACGGGTCGTGGTCGGGATCGACGCCCGCGACGGCATGGTCGCTCTTCGCGGCTGGCTCGAAACCAGCCGGGTGAAGGCGACGGAACTGGCGCGCGACATGGTTGCTCTGGGCGTCAAACGGATCATTTTCACCGACATCGCCAC
>CAYWZD010000697.1:0-2172 GCA_964462755.1 uncultured Victivallales bacterium
CAGGGACATTCACCAGTTCACCGCCGTGGCCGAACAGACCGCGACGGACTCCTTCACCGTGGAGATTTTCAACGTTACCCCGAAGGAAACCGAGTTCACCGTCGAGGCCGGAAAGGAGACGAAAAAAATCCGGATACAGCCTTATGAGGAAAAGTCCGTCGTCTTTACCGATCCGGGGCAGGGCGCGAAATTCGCAGTGGTTCCGGTCACGGTTTCCGCCAAAGGAATGCCCGCTTTCCGGCGCGTCATTTCCATCGGCGACACCGGCAGCCGGATTCCCATGCCGGAACTTCCGACAAAAGAAATCTCGAAGGCCGCCCCGCTGGTGATCGATTTCGAGGAATCGGTCTACTCCGACAAGGCGGCCGCTTCCGGAAAACGCGGTCTTCTTCTCTCCGGAAACGGAAAAACGCAGATGTTCAAGATTCCGTTGAATCTGGCGCCGAACGCCCATTATGAAATGACGCTCGCCCTGCGGAAATCCAAAGAGGTTTCTCCGAAACCCGGTGACTGCTATGTCATGGTCGCCAATTACACGAAGGACAAGAAGCTGGAACGATACGTCACGCTGGGCGGAAATGTCGCGGCCGACGGCGAATTCCACAACCTCAAGGCGGAGTTCGATACCAATGACGAAGTCCTCAGCGCAGGACTCTATCTCTACAACAACAATTCGCAGGGGGCGCTTTCCATCGACGACGTGAAGATCGTCGAGATCAGCCGCGCCGCACCTCCCGTCAGGAAAGCCGAACCGCAGAAAGAAACGGTTCAGGGAAAGACGCTGGAAACCCCTGTCCGGATCGACCTCGGGGAGACGGCGGCCGATGACTCCGACGCGCTGGAAAACAAAGCGGTTGTCCGGGTGACCGGAAACGGGAAATATCTTCAGCGGAAGATTCCCCTGACCCTTGAACCCGACCAGACTTACCGTCTGTCGTTCTCCATCCGGAAAGGGTTCAACGTGAGCAAGGTCATGCACGAAAACATGGTGGCGGTCTGCAACTACACGAAAGACCGCAAGCTGGAAACCTATCTGGTTCTGGCCTCTTCGATCGAAGGGGATGGCAAATACCATCGCTGTCAGGGGACCTTCACCACCACCGGCAAGCTCGATTCCTGCGGCCTATACATCTATAACAGGAACAGCACGGACACCGTTTCGGTCGGCGACATCAAGCTGGTGAAAATCTCGGGCAAGCCGGAAGCGAAGAAATAGCGGTTCCCGGCAGCCGAAGCGCCGTCAACGGGACGCCAGCCGGTTTAACGCCCCTTTTTCCACCAGTTTCCGGAAAATCGGGCGGATGTCCGGACCGGAAATGTCTCTGGCGGGATCGGCCATGTGGGCGGCATAGTAGACAACGGTTCCGTCGGGGAATGTCAGGAATCCTGCCAGTCTTCCTTCCAGACGGTTTGTCGCCGGATTGCGCCCCGTGCCGGTTTTCCCGTAGAATCCGACTTTTCCGATGGATTCATAGCGCATCAGCTCCTTGAGAAGCGCGACGTGTTCCGGGCGGAATCCGGATTTTTCGCTGAAGATTTTTTCCAGAACCAGGACCTGTTCCGCCGGGGAAATGCGGAGGCACGATTCGAGCCAGAAACCGTTGTGCCCCTTTTCGTTCCAGACGGAAATGTCGCAGTTTCCATACCCCAGACGGTCCAGCGTTTTCTGCACGTAATCCTTCGTCAGGCGGTCGGTCAGCTTTTTGTAATACCAGACGCAGGACGCCCGGAATGCCTCCTCCAGCGTGACGTCATGGTTCCAATCCTTGAAGTCATATTTTGTGCCGTCGTAACCGAGGCGCGTTTCCTTCCCTTTCAGAACTCCGGTGTCCAGTCCCATCAGCGTAGCCACGATCTTGAACGTTGAACAGGGCGAAATCCGGGTTTCAGCGTCGGAGCGGTTATAGACGAGCGTCTCCTTCTTTGCCGGGCAGGAAAACACCGCGCTTGCGGACGCGTTTCCGAAATAGGGTTTCAGATCGATTGAAACGGGTTCGGACGCAACGCAGAAACCGAATCCGCCAAGAAGGGCGCAAAAAATCATGATGCGTTTGAAACAATTCATTTTCGACTCGTTTTCTATCAGCTGACTACATTGATCGGTTTGCCCGAGAGAAAGGCGCGGACGTTTTCCGTGCTCGCGGCGATCAGACGTTTTCTCGCCTCGTAGGT
>CAYWZD010000698.1:0-2171 GCA_964462755.1 uncultured Victivallales bacterium
CCGAAGTCCGCCGAAGTGGACGGGCAGAAGGTCGAACAGCATTCCCTGACCGACCAGATCGCGGCGGACGAATATCTCGCCAAAAAGAAAGTGATGCAGGGACGTGGGACGGGACTCAAAATCACGCCGATGCATCATTCGGGAGCGTAACATGTTTGAACGATTGAAAACGATGTTCCGAACCCGGATGCCGCCGGACGCTCATTTCCACCGGACGGTCACGGCGCGGTTCGATGCGGCGCAGACCACCAAGGACAACGTGCGGCATTGGGCAATGGCGGATTATCTCTCCGCCGACCAGGAGGCGAGACCGGAGGTTCGTAAAATCCTCCGCCAGCGTTCCCGGTATGAAATCGCCAACAACAGTTACGCCAAGGGATTGGTGCAGATGCTGGCGAACGACACCATCGGCACTGGACCGCGATTGCAGGTTCTGGCCGAGAATGAAGAATTCAACGACGATGTCGAAACGGAATTTGCACAGTGGGCTGAAGCGGTGAAACTGCCGCAGAAATTGCGGATGATGCGGATCAGCCGATGTCAGGACGGCGAGGCATTCGCCGTGATGGCAACGAATCCGAAGGTGCGCCATCCCGTTAAAATGGACGTGATGCTCATTGAAGCCGACCGCGTTTCCGGTGAACTGCGGTGGCTGGAGGACGATACCGCCGTAGACGGCATCACCTACGATGTATGGGGCAATCCGATGGACTACCGGATTCTCAAATACCATCCGGGCGATGTAAAATATGCCACAGGCGAGGATGCGTTTCACGTTCCGGCGGAATACATGCTTCACATTTTCCGGCCGGACAGACCGGAATTGCATCGCGGAGTGCCGGAACTTTCTGCGGCATTGCCATTGTTTGCCCAGCTCCGCAGATACAACCTTGCGGTCTTGAGCGCGGCAGAAGCCGCCGCCGATTTTGCCGCGATTTTGTACACGGATGCTCCGCCGGACGGAGAAGCGGCAAACGTGCCGCCGATGGATGCGCTTGAGTTGGAACGCAATATGATGCTGACCGTTCCCGCCGGATGGAAAATGGCACAGCTGGACGCCAAGCAGCCGACCGCGAATCACGGGGAGTTTGTGAAAATCATTCTTTCCGAAATTGCCCGGTGCGCCGTATCCACCTACGGCTCGGTGTCCGGTGATTTCAGCGGACACAATTATGCGTCCGGGCGGCTGGACAACCAGCTGTACCACAAGAGCATTCTGGTGGATCGCTCGTTTTGGGAGACGGAAGTTCTAAACCACATTTTCGATATGTGGTATCAGGAATACGCCTTCACAAACGGCAATCCGGCAGAACGGAGGACACCGCGTCACACGTGGTTCTGGGATGGATTTGTTCACGTTGATCCGACGAAGGAAGCGACGGCGCAGCAAATCCGGCTGGAAAACAACACCACAACGCTGGCTGCGGAATGTGCCAAGGACGGACGCGACTATATGTCGGTTCTGCGGCAGAGAGCCAAGGAAATCAAATTGATGCGCGAACTGGAAATTCCGATTGCGAACGACCAGATGGTGCAGGAAACGCAACCCGAACCGGATGACGGTTCAGAACCAGAGGATGGAAAGAAAGATGAGTGATTTTACGCTCATAGAAGCGGCGAACGGTGCAAAACCGAAAGTTGCCGGACTCGCTTACGGCGGCGGCAAGATGAATCTGCCGGGATGGAAATTCCCGGTGGTGGTCGACCTCGCCGGGATGAGTATTCCCGAAAATGTGCCGCTTCTGACCAACCATGAAAACAAGACCGACGCCCGTGTCGGCATGGTGACGGCAAGCGTCAAAAACGCTTCACTGGAAATCGCCGGGGAAATCGTCTCCGACAGCAAAGACGCGCAGGATATTGTGGCGCAGTCCAAAGCCGGAGCGGACTGGCAGCTCTCCATCGGAGCGGATGTCCGCGAATGCGAACTGGTGAAAGGTTCGCGGGAGGTGAACGGACAACAGATTGACGGACCGTTTTACCACGTCAAAAAATCCGTGCTGAGGGAAGTCTCCGTTGTGGCGGTGGGAGCGGACGCCTCAACGAAAATGAAAGTCACCGCCCAGTTTAATTTGAAAAATCTCAAACCCATTCAAGGAGAAGTTATGACCGAGGAAAACAAGAATCTGACCGCCGGAGCCGCCGATGCCGAACTGGAAAAGCATGATGAA
>CAYWZD010000699.1:0-2164 GCA_964462755.1 uncultured Victivallales bacterium
GACGCAGACGAAATCGGGATTCTCTTTTCGGATGAGGAAGAGATCCGCGAGGAAACGGTTGCCCGCTTCCGTCAGGTGAACGCCGTCCGCCGGACTGAAAAGAGCGGCTTTGTCCGGGGCGTTTTTCATCGGCGCATAAACGTTCAGATACCCAAGCTTCTCTTCTTTTGCCAACTGCCGGAGCACGGCGTCGAAGGCTTCCAGTTTCGCGGGCTGCCCGAACAGGGAATGAACCTTGTTCAGCGCCTTCTGCTTATCGGCGGACGCTTTGCATATTGCGAAGTTGGAAGAGGTGGGTGAAACCAGCACGATCCGGGCCTTGCTGTGTTTGCGGAGATAGCCGATGACCTCGCGATAGGCGGTTTTTTGTTCTTCCGGAGCAACCTGCGGCACCTCATAATTTTTGTCGGAGCGGCAACGGGTGTCGTTATGTCCCAGAAAGAGGAAGATATAGTCGTAAGGAGTTTCCAGCAGCCGGTCGTATTGTTCCTGCCGGTAGGCGCCTCCCTGAATCATCCGCTCCCGGACGCGGGTAATATAGTCGCCGCCGACTCCGGCATTGCGGAAGGCCGCCTTTCCGGGATTGTGGCGGTTCAGCCAGAAATTCACCTTGTCCGCATAATTTCGCCCGCGCTCAAAGTCGCTCAGGCTGTCGCCGAGATACAGAATCGAGACCGGCTTCTGCAGTTTGATCTTCCGGGCAAGGGCGTCCGTTCGGTTCCAATCCGCCGGAGAAAGACGGTCGATGCACACCCCGGCGGCGACTCCATATTTCTCTGAAGAAACCAGTAGTTCCTGATCCTTATCGCCCGGTTTGACTACCAAACATCCATCCCGGCCGGTGGAAGCGTCCTGAAGTTTTCCGGCGGAAAACGCTTTCAGGGCGGCGTCCGGAACCGGTTTGCCGTTTTCAGTCAGCCGGAAAGTGACCTCGGACAGAGGTCTTCCGGCTTCTGCCACCAGATGGGACGGCTCGGCGGACATCGCCGCGCCCGGCGCGGGAGCATAGGCAAGGCTCCCTTCATCGAGATACGCCACGCTGTTTTCGCCGCGCACTTCAATCAGGGGAGCGATGCGTACCAATGACGGGTCCATGGACTGAATGTTCATTTTGATTTCCTGCCACTCTCCGCTCTTCAGTTTGAGCGGCGCGGAATAAATGAATCTGGATATGGTTTTGTCCTGAGCGTTCTTCGCATATTCGAGATAACCGAGATACAGTTCGCCGGTTCCCCTGGCTTTCATGCTGTAGGAAAAGCGGCGTCCCCACGGGGAAGGGATACGCGTCAGCTGATAACAGCGACCGTAAAAGCTACTGCCCTCCCGGGCGGCCTTGAGTTCACCGCAGGATTTCCCGGTGAGCCCCGGCTTGAAAAGGGAGAATTCCCCGGGCCAGTATTTCGGCTTGAGCCAGGAGGACGAGTTTTCGAAGCCGGGATTCTGGAGAAAATTCTGTCCGGACAAGGAGAATGCGCAGAAAGCGATCAGGAGGGAAGCAGATAGACGTTTCATCATTTCACCATGGGTTTCTGGAATTTTTGACAACGTTGTCATTTCATTGATCACTATACCATTCTTCCATCGGAAAATCAATGGAATTCCTGATTTTTTTGTATTTTTTTCATAAACAGGGGATTGACAAAAGAATAAATTTCGGTATATTTATAAAAATGACAACGTTGTCAAACCTTGTTCCGGAGCGTGAAACGGTGGAAAAAAAACAGCATTCATTGAAGTACATAGCGAAGCTCAGCGGCGCCTCCCTGTCCTCGGTTTCGAGGGCGCTGGACCCGGCGCGGAGCCACATGGTGCGTCCGGAACTCCGGGAAAAGATCCGCAAGTGCGTGGACAAGACGAACTTTTCCGTGAATCTTTCGGCACGGCGACTGCGTCTGAACAAGGCGGAAGCCATTACCGTGATCGTCTATCTGGACTCCTTCAAGCATAAGAACTTTTCGATAGAATTCGCCAGTCCCAGCGCCGGACGCGATGACATCCAATGTCTTTCGGCTGCCATCAAGGCCCGCAACTACGACATGAAACTGGAATTCATCGTGCCGGACCAGAAACTCCCGTATCACGTGTTCGACCGCAACCGGACGGACGGCGTCATTTTCGTTTCCTACTACGGCACGGAATACGTGGAATATCTGAAAGAGAACAA
>CAYWZD010000700.1:0-2157 GCA_964462755.1 uncultured Victivallales bacterium
GTTTCGGTCATGCCGTAAATGTCGAACACGTCGATCCCGAAACCGGAGCGGAGATGGGCTTTCATGGAGTCGGAGAATGTTTCCGCCCCGAAAATACCGATTTTAAGGTCGGGCAGGGAAGTCTTCTGCTCCTGCATGAGTTCGAGTATACGCACGCCGTAGGAGACTACACCGGTCAGGACGCGGGTTCCGAAATCCTTCGCCAGCTTGATCTGGCGCGCGGTGTTGCCGGGTCCGGCGGGAATGATGAAAAGACCGGCTTTTTTGCCTCCGTGGAAACAGCCGAAGCCGCCGTTGAAAAGTCCGAGTCCAGGAGTGATCTGGAGCACGTCGCCGGGTTCCGCCCCGGCCATCACATAACAGCGCGCCATGCACTCGGCCCACTGGTCGACATCCGCGGCGGTGTAAAGCATCACAACGGGCGTACCGGTGGAACCGCTCGACATGTGCATTTCCACGATGTCCTTTTTCGGGACACAGCACATCTTGTCCGGATACTGGGTCCGGAAATCCTCCTTGGACATCATCGGCAGTTTCGAAAGGTCGTCCAGTCCGCGGAAGGAAACCGGATCGATTCCGGCGTCCTGATAACGCTTCCGGAAATATCCGGACCCGGAGGCGGTATGTTTGACGATGGCGCAAAGACGTTTCTGCTGAAGGGACGCGAGTTCATCGGCGGAACAGAGTTCGAACTCCGGCTGGAAGCAATGAGGTTTCATGATGGAGGAATCAAGCCTTTCTGCCTGTATGGAAGGCGGAAATATTGGATTGGATGAAAGCCGGTTTCACGCACTCGGCGATGGCGGTCTCCCAGACCTCGGCGGAAATGTCGGACAGTCCGTTGGAAAGCGCGCCCAGCATGACGGTGTTGACCAGCCGCGCATCGCCCAGCTTTTCGGCGGCCTCGTTGAAGTCGAGATATTTCAGGTTGGGGAACACCGAATGAAGCCGTTCGGAAATGTCGGAGGGATATTTTGCGGCTCCGGACGACACGGTCACCGGAATGATCCTCAGCGTGGACACCACTGCCAGCCCGCCGGGCCGGAGCCAGTGGGCGCAGCGCAGGGCTTCGCCGGCTTCCAGCGACGCCAGGACGTCCGCGGAACCTTCCCGGAACAGGGGGGAAAAAACACGGTCGCCGTATCGGATTTGAGCGGTCACGGAACCGCCCCGCTGCGCCATTCCGTGAATTTCGTTGGTGGCGACTTCAAAACCGGCGCGTTCGGCGGCTGTGGCTATGATTTTGGCCGCAAGAAGAATTCCTTGTCCGCCGACGCCCGACAACAGGATATTTTGAACCATTTAAGCATCTCCAGCAAATGGATAATATACTATCCAATGGTTCGATTTCAAACTTTCCTTCCGATTTTCTCCGGAATCACGGAAAAAGCATTTTCCCGGATGAAACTGCTGAAATCATTTTCAAATTTTCGGTTCTTCATTTGCAAAACCATGTTTTTGAAGGTAAATTGAGTTTCGAATATTTTTTAACCGGAGAAAGATTCATGGCAAACGATACTTCAAGAGTGAAAGCTCTGATCATTACCGGCGTCGGACTGAACTGCGAGAAGGAAACCGCCGCCGCCTTCACATCCGCCGGCGCGACCGCGGAACAGGTCCACCTCAACGATCTGCTCAACGGCAAACGAAGCCTTTCCGAATTCCATATTCTCGCTTTCATCGGAGGGTTCTCCTTCGGCGACCACCTCGGTTCCGGCACCGTTTTTGCCAACCGCCTGAAATTCCGCCTTCACGATGAGCTCCTGGAGTTCGTCAAGGCCGGAAAACTCATCATCGGCATCTGCAACGGCTTCCAGACCCTGACCCGTCTCGGGCTCGCACCCGCGCTGGACGGCAAATACTTCGAACAGCAGGCCGCCCTCACGCACAACGATTGCGGCGTTTTCCGCGACGACTGGGTCACGCTGACCGTTAATGCGGACTCCCCTTGCGTCTTCACCAAGGGACTGAAAGTTTTCCGGCTTCCAATCCGTCACGGAGAGGGTAAATTCGTTGCGGAGGAGAGCGTCCTTCAGCGCATCGAAAAGGAAAACCTCGTCGTTCTCCGCTATTGCGCACCGGACGGTTCCCCCGCCAAAGGATTCCCGCAGAACCCGAACGGCGCCCTCAACGACATCGCCGGAATCTGCGACTCCA
>CAYWZD010000701.1:0-2152 GCA_964462755.1 uncultured Victivallales bacterium
CCCGATCGTGACGCCCAGCGGGACCCGACTGTTGAAAAAACGGTTTCCGGAATACTGATACATAACCTGACCGTGTGTATGGATTTTATTATGTAACAATATCACGGGAGAAAAGTTTTATCAATCCGGTTTTGAGAAATCCGGTGGAAACTTTGGAATACGGAAGCCGGATGCGGCAACCCCATACTTTTTTTCGGAAGGAAAATGAATTGCGGATGCCGGGGTTGTAAAGATACGATTATCGAGGTACATTATACAGCGAATCGGCCCGCTATGAGAGAAGTCCGGAAAAATGAGACTTCGTTTTTAACGTCCGGCCGGCGAAAAGAAACAATCCGTCGTGGAGAATGAAATGACCGTTTATACATGGGAAGACTTCCGGATTCCGAATCAGGACCTGTTCGAACCGCCCCGGACGGTTTATTATACCGAGGATCGGAATGAAATACAGATGTTCCGATATTCCGTGCCGAAAGGGAAAAAAGATTTCCCGACGGTTGTTTTTTTCCACGGCGGCGGACTGACTATTGACAACCGCGAATGGCCGGAAATCATTTACGGCGGAGAATATGCCGTGGCGGAAGTCCGCTATCGGATTTGTCCGGACGCTTCCCCCCTGGACATCCTTTCCGATGCGGCGCACGCGGTTGCGGCCGCATGGCAGATTGCGGAGGCTTCGGGCGGCTCGACGAAAAACATCTTCGTCGGGGGAATGTCCGCTGGGGCTTATCTGGCGGCGATGGTCTGCATGAATCCGGATTACCTCAAGGAATTCGGGCGCGACTCGCATAAACTCGCGGGGCTTCTCCTTGTCAGCGGTCAGATGACCACCCATTTCTACCTCAAAGAGATGTTGAAGTATCCACACATGGAACGCCCTTTCATCGATGCTTACGCTCCGCTGTCCTATGTCTCAAAGGATCTGCCGCCGATTCTTCTGGTGACCGGCGAGTCTGGGTTGGATATTCCGGGACGTCCGGAGGAGAACGCTTTCATGGCGGCAACGCTGCGCTCCCTTGGACACTCTCAGGTGGAATGCTACAATCTGGCCGGACACGGGCACGGAGATGTCCTGCTGGCCTCTTCCGCCATGGTCCGGAACTTCATCGGACGGTATCTGAAAAAATAACGGTCCGATTTCACCTTCCCGCTTTCGCAATGGATGCTCCCCTCCGGAGGAATTTTTTCATTTCAGTCTCCGGGACGAAACGGCCTCCGGTGAGCCATGCCACATGCGTGATGTTTTCGGGCTTGATCCGCGCTTTTTCGAGGTAATCTCTGCCCTCCTTGGAATGGAGAAGAAATTCCGGTCCGGCGATTCCGGCGGCGGCCGACGGTTCAACCTTCACGGATTCATGTTTGTTCAGGAGCCAGAGCAGACGGTATAAGGAATCGTCCTTCAGCGTGAAGGCTCCGTTCAGCAGAGGTTCGATGAATTTCCCGACAAATCCGGACGGACGCGAAACCGCCAGTCCGTCCGCCTCTGTCGCGTTGGTGAGTCCGATGTCGTAGACGCTGATCTCCGAATGCAGCCCTGTTGCCAGTCCGAGAGTCATGCACGGCGACTGCACCGGCTCGACGATGAAGCAGTGAACGGCGTCGCCGAACAGGTTTTTCAGTCCGAATGTGATCCCGCCCGGCGCGCCCCCGACTCCGCATGGCAGATAGACGAACAGAGGATGCTTCTCGTCTATCTTGAGATTCAATGACTCCAGTTGTGCTTTCAGACGGAAGGCGGCGGTTGCGTAACCGAGAAAAAGGTTCACGGAATTTTCATCGTCGACAAAATAAATGGAGTCGTCCTTTTCCGCCGCTTTTCTCGCCTCGGCGACGGCGCTGGTGTAGTCGGATTCGTGCTCGATCACGTTGACGCCGCGTTTCCGCAGACGTTCCTTCTTCCATTCCTTGGCATCATTCGACATATGAATACAGCACCCGAAGCCCAGCGCCGCCGAAATCATGCCGATGCTGAATCCCAGATTTCCGGTGCTTCCCACCGAAACCGTGTATTTCCGGAAGAGTTTCCGGAGTGCCGGATCGAGAAGCTTCACATAGTTGTCCGAATATTGCAGGAGTCCCGCATCCACGGCCAGCTTCTCCGCGAAATGGAGGACTTCATAGATTCCGCCCCGCGCCTTGATGGACCCGGCGA
>CAYWZD010000702.1:0-2151 GCA_964462755.1 uncultured Victivallales bacterium
AGCGGTAATAGTCGGGATCGGTGGTGTTGATTTCGCGGTCCCAGTCGTAGCTGAATCCGAGCGACTGGATCTGGCGCTTGAAGGTTTCAATGTTTTTCTTCGTGGTCACGGACGGATGGGTGCCCGTCTCGATGGCGTACTGTTCGGCGGGCAGACCGAAGGCGTCCCAGCCCATCGGATGCAGGACGTTGAATCCGGCCATGCGCTTATAGCGGCAGTAGATATCGGTGGCGGTGTAGCCTTCCGGGTGGCCGACGTGGAGTCCGGCCCCGCTCGGATACGGAAACATGTCCAGCACATACAGCTTCTGTTTTTCGGAAACGTCCGGTGTCTTGAAGGTTTTATGTTTCGCCCAGTAGTCCTGCCATTTCTTTTCGATCTTCGTGAAATCGTATTCCATTATGGATAACTCCTTGTGTTGTGATTTGATTCAAATGCACAATATACGCCGCAAGGTCTTTCCTGTCAACCGCATGAGGATGAAAAACCGGAAACTCTTCCGGAGTGAAGGAGATAAAATCCGGGGTTTTTTGTGAAAGGAGCTTCAAAACGGAGAAAAACGGAGTATATTCCTCTGATGATTTCCGACAAAAACAGAGGAGGAGTGGGAAAATGAAGTGCATCGTTTTCGGCGGAACCGGGTGGCTGGGTCACAACATCGTTTTACAGCTGGCCTCGGCCGGCCATGATGTGACTATCTGCTGCCGCGGCAAAAAGACCCTGTTTCTGGAGAAAGTTTCGGATGTGAAAACCGTCACGGCGGACAAGAAGGACGAGGCCGCCATGAAGGAGATACTCTCCGCCCGCTATGATGTCGTGATCGATACCGTCCCCACCCTCGAATCGATCGATCTGATTTACAAATACGCGCTCGGTCTCAAACATTACATCCATTGCAGTTCGACGGGCGGCTATGCCCCGCTTCCGTTCATTCCGTGCAACGAGACGGCTCCTTATATCGGCTTCGACCAGTCCAGCGGCTGGAGACAGAAGGCTGTCGTCGATGCCGCCGTCATGCGCCTCTTCCATGAAAACGGATTCCCCGCCACGGTGATCCGTCCCTGCTATATCACGGGCCCCGGCATGCTCCCGCTCGACAATCAGGGCGGCCGCCGCACGGACTACATTGCCGACATCATCGCGGAAAAGGTTCTGGACGTTCCAGACAACGGGCTTTCCCTTCTTCAGCCGATCCACGTGATCGATCTGGCGGCCTCCTTCCGTCTGGCCGTGGAAAACACCCGCAGCATCGGCGAGCATTACAACATCTGCCTGAGCCATGCCGTCACGCTCAAACGCTACCATGAAATCACCGCCGCTGTGTTCGGAAAGCAGGCGCATCTGAACTTCATCCCGCTGGAGGAAATGCTCCGCAAATACGAAGGCAAAATCCATGACATCGGACTGCGTTTCCTTGCCACGCACATGTGCTTCAGCATTGACAAAGCGATCCGTGATCTTGGCTACAAACCGCATTGCACCCCGGAAGAGGCGATCGAGGAAACGGCTCTCTGGGCCTCTAAACAGTAATCCGCGGTTTATCTTTTATGTAAGGAAATACAGAAAGTGATCCTCTTCAATTGCGAAAACGCGCTGACAGAAACGGTCGCGGCCCTGCGGCGGCCCGGAGCGGTGGCGCTGGTCCCGACCGAAACCGTCTACGGACTGGTCTGCGACTGGAACGACAAGGCGGCCCGGACTCGGATTTATGAACTCAAACACCGTGTGGAAAACAAGCCTTTCGCCGCATTCGTTCCCGATATCGACTCCCTTCCGCCGGAGGTGGACTCGATCCCGGAAGCCGCCCGGAAAATCTGCGAGGCATTCTGTCCCGGCCCGGTGACGCTGGTCATTCCGGACAAGTCGGGTTCCACATTCGGATTCCGGATTCCGGACCATCCGTTCATCCTGAAACTGCTCCGTGAATACGGCGGCGCGCTGGCCTCCACCAGTGCGAACCTTTCCGGTTCGCCCGCGGCGCTTTCCGTGGAGGAAGCGCTCAAAAGCATCGACGGAGAACCGGAGATCGCGGTGGACGGCGGAGTGCTTCCCGCGGATTCCAAAGCGTCCACGGTGATTCTGGTGCAGGCGGATTCTTCCTGGAAAATATTTCGTCCGGGCCCGGTATCCGAATAGTCGCTGAAAGAACTG
>CAYWZD010000703.1:0-2139 GCA_964462755.1 uncultured Victivallales bacterium
GGAAATCGTTGAGATTTTCAAGTTCATGCACCGGATCAGCGGAAAAACCGGACTCATCCGGCAGAGCGAGTTCTTCCTCTACGGCCAGAAAGACCGCGAAGCGGTGGAAGCCTGCCAGAACCTCGGGTTCGAGTTCCCGCAGATCACCGCGTGGATCCGGGCGGCCAAAACCGACTTCGAACTGGTCAAGTCCTTCGGACTCAAGGAAACAGGCATCCTGACCTCCTGCTCGGATTATCACATTTTCCTGAAGCTGAAAAAGAACCGGAGGCAGACGCTCGACTCCTACAAGGAAATCGTCTCGGCCGCACTGGAAAACGACATCGTTCCGCGCTGCCATCTGGAAGACATCACGAGGGCGGACTTCTTCGGTTTCGTGATCCCCATGATCAACGAGATCAACGAGCTCTGCGCCGGAACCGGCAAACGGGTCAAGATCCGGCTCTGCGACACCATGGGATACGGACTGCCCTTCCCCAACGTGGAGCCGCCGCGCGGAATTCCCGCCCTCATCAAGGCGATTCTCGATAACACGGACACCCGTTCCGAATCGCTGGAATGGCACGGGCACAACGACTTCCACAAGGTCCTCGTCAACGGCGTCGCCGCGTGGCTCTACGGATGCTCCGCGGTCAATGGAACCTTCCTCGGCTTCGGGGAACGGACCGGCAATTCGCCAATCGAAGGGCTGGTCTTCGACTGGATGGGACTCACCGGCATTCACGAGGGTGTCGACACCACCGCGATCACCGACATGGCGGAATTTTTCCGCAACCGGATCAACTATGCGATTCCGCCGAACTACCCGTTCGTCGGAACGGACTTCAACACCACCCGTGCCGGAATCCATGCCGACGGCCTGACGAAGAACGAGGAAATCTACAATATCTTCGACACGGAAAAGTTCTTGAAGCGCCCCTGCAAGGTTGCCATTTCCAATACCTCCGGACTGGCGGGAATCGCCTACTGGATTCAGTCGAACCTTCCGAAGGGCAAGGACATCCGCAAGGACAATCCGGGAATCATCACCATCAAAAACTGGATCGATGAGGAATACAGACAGGGGCGGACCACCACCATCAGCGACGAGGAACTCTTTGCGCTGGTGCGTCAGCACATGCCGGAACTCCTCTGATCCGTCGCATTCCGCATCCATCGTGAAGGGAGTCCCATGATCAGGGAACTGGAGGATCAACACACACTCGAAAACTCCGATCTGGCGCCCTTCGCGACCCATAACCGGAACACCCGCGGACGCCGCGTGCCCGAACAGGAGCATCCTTTCCGCACCGACTTCCAGCGGGACCGCGACCGGATTCTCCACAGCCGGGCCTTCCGACGCCTCGAATACAAGACGCAGGTCTTCCTCAACGGAACCGGCGATCATTACCGTACGCGCCTCACGCACACCATCGAGGTCGCCGCGATCGCCCGGACCATTGCGCGTTCCCTGCGTCTCAACGAGGACCTCACCGAGACCATTTCACTGGCGCACGACCTCGGACACACGCCCTTCGGACACGCCGGCGAGCGCGCTCTCCAGCGCATCATGCGCCCCTGCGGCGGCTTCGACCACAACCTTCAGGCGCTCAAGGTCGTCGACGAACTCGAAATCAAATATCCCGGCTTCAACGGAATCAACCTGACATGGGAAGTGCGTTCCGGCCTGGTCAAGCATCGCAAGGACGAAAACGGCAACCCCATCCTGCTGGACGGGGAAGTGCTCCCGCCCTCGCCGTCGCTGGAAGCCCAGATCGCGGACGTCGCCGACGACCTGACCTACTACGGGCACGACGTGGACGACGGTCTCGATTCCGGGCTCATCACGACGGAAATGCTTGCCCCGCTCAAACTCTGGAAACTGGCCTCCCGTTCCGCTCTCGACAAAGGGCTTTCTCCGGACGAGGAGCTCTTTGCCGCGTTTTCCGTGCGCTGTCTGATCGACGCCATGGTGGGAGATGTCATCCGCACCTCCGCAAAGTCCCTCGAACAAGCCGGTCTTCACACCCCGGAGGAGGCCTGCGCCCTGCCCGGACATCTGATCGCCTTCAGCCCGGAATTCACGGAAATGACGAACGAACTCCGCGAATTTCTGTATCACAATCTCTATTTCCATCCGGAACTCGAGGCGCTCAACGA
>CAYWZD010000704.1:0-2131 GCA_964462755.1 uncultured Victivallales bacterium
GTTACGCATAAAATGCCTCCTTGGATTGAGTGATGTTTTCGTATTCCGTGACGGGCCGGATGAGGGGATGTTCCTTCATGAACGGGAAAGACGGCTGTTCGCAGACGGTCTGGGACTCGATGATGCGTTTCAATTCATGGAGATGAAAGGCTCCGGATTCCCGTGCCTTCCGGCAGGCCGCGTTCATTGCGGAGCAGGAATGTTTCGAAGAAATCTGGAGAAGTCCGTTCAGCACGCGGGTTCCCGGAATCCCACGGTTCTTCAACATCATCCGCGCCCATTCTCCGGTCTCGTTCCCGATCCGGTCCGCGTGTTTGAGCATCCAGACGTTTCCACGTTCCGGATTGGATATTTTTTCCGGCGGGATATGGATATTCTGTGTTGAAAAACGACCTTCCTCCACACGGCTGTGGAATGCAATCTGGTTCATGTGCAGATCAAAAACGGTGACTGTCCGGGCGTTGTAACGGACCCAGACTTCCCGCCGGACGTATTCGGCGGGGACGGAATAATAACCCCGTGCGACCTCAATATGTCCGTCGCGGTGAACTTTGCGCTTCGATTCGCTGAACACTTCAAACAGCATTGGCGGAAGCGCTTGAAGATGCGGTCTTTCCAGTTCAAACATCCGTCGGACTTGTTGCCGGTTCGTGCCGTGAATCCTCTGGTCCGCGGTTTGCTGCTCCCACTTTTTCAGAAACTCATTCTGGTCACAAAGCGAATGGAATTTCCGCCCCTTGAGCGCATTGTTCTGAACATATTTGACCGCCCCCTCCACTTTCCCCTTGTGGCGCGGCGTCCGCACCCGGCTCGGCAGAATGTAGCATCCGTAATGACGCGCAAAATCCCGCAGCTTCGGATTCAGTTCGGGTTCATACAAATCCGCGTGCAGGACTCCCGCTCTCAGATTGTCGATCACCACGGTTTTCGGAACTCCTCCGAACGTCCGGAACGCATTCTCAATCCCACGGATGAAGCTCTCCGTATCCTGATGATAACTTGCCTCGCTGTAACCCTTCCGACTGGCGCTCAGCACCACCCGCAGAACATGCGTCTTATGCTTTTTTCCATTCGAATCCACCACCCACGCACCGGTCCCGTAATCCACCTGCGCTTCTTCGCCGAATTCCACCTCCATCCGGCGGAACGGCAACTCTTTTCTCTCCCGCAGTTTCCTCGCATAACGCTTTACGGATTCATAGCTGCCCTCATAATCCGTTTCCAACTTCAGGTCCTGGTAAATCCTTTGCGCCGACAGATTCTCCTCCTGCCATTGCTCAATCAGATGACCATATCTTTCACATAGACTTCGACCCCCATTCCCGGCGGTCACTTGCCCGAAAGTGGTGCATTTTGACACCTCTTCACAAATCGGTTTCCCGGCGGTCACTTCTTCCGCAATGGTGCACTTTGAGCTCAAGCCTCCCGGTGCATTTTGAATCGGCAACGAGACTTCGCCCGCGGCAACTGTAAAGCAATCCCCTTCTGGATAACTCTCCGGAGGAGAAAGAAGGGATTGCACTGAACCTTGCCGCGTTCCCTCGGAACGGGTCATATCCCCGGCGGTCACTTCTTCCGCAATGGTGCACGTTGGGGCCTCTTTACAAAACAATCCCCCGGCGGTCACTTGGCCAAAAGTGGTGCATTTTGAACTGATTCCAGACTGGTTTTCAACCGGAGAAACGCCTATTCCGTATTTCCTCACCGTCCGACGGTTTATCCCCAGTTCCCGGGCGATCCGCCGGAGACTCCAGCCGTTCCTCCTCAGATTTTGAATGGTTTCCTGCATCGTTTTCCTCAAATAGTTTGCCATATCTTTTCTCCCCTTTCGGTTCGGAGATCAATATAGCATTTTTCTCTATCAGAGGTGGTGCATTTTCAAGTGACCATACCCGGTGCATTTTGACTGACCGCTAACAGAATAATATACCGCACAAAATGAAAAATATACAGATAACATCCTCAATATAAACAGTTTTATTTCTGTTCAGCAGACCCTACTTAACAATCAAAAATAATGCGTTAAAGGTATACACATAGTCAGCCCCATCTGGCTTTCTTGAAATGAGCGTGATAAATTACTCTCCTAAGCAAAAGAAATGGGAGGGGACATGTCACGAGGAGAATCGAG
>CAYWZD010000705.1:0-2128 GCA_964462755.1 uncultured Victivallales bacterium
AGACAAAAGGTCCCTGCATCAACACCTGCGAGAATGACGGCGGCTTTTTCTGCAACTGTCCGGAATGCCTGAAGCTCGACGTCCGTCTTCCCGGCGAAAAACTGGAAGACCATCTGACAGACCGGTATCTGAATTTCACGAATAGAATTCTTGCACTGGCGCAGAAGCAGCGGCCCGACGTTGTTGCCGTGATGTATGCCTATGGGTACTATCGCTTTCCGCCGCGCCGCGAGCGGGTGATGCCGAATACGGTTCTGGGGTTTGTTTCCCGGATGATGGAATTGGAGGACGTGGAGAATATGTATCGCGGCTGGCATGACGCCGGAGCGGAGAAAATGTTTCTGCGTCCGAACGACCAGCATGTCAACACGGGACTTCCCATGGGATTTGAAAAAAGCATGTTCGACGCGTTTCAGCTGGGAATCAAATATGGAATCATCGGGACGGATTACGACTGCATCCACGGTTTCTGGCCGGCGACGGGGATAGCGGATTACATTCTGGCTCGCGCTCATGTCGATCCTTCCAAACCGTTCGACTATTGGGAAGACGAATACTGTTCGAGCTTCGGCGCGGCAAAAGACCAGGTCCGGAACTACTATCGCTACTGGCGTGAAAATGTGTGGGAGAAACGTCTGGTGCCGAACCGGAAAAAGATCGGGGAGCTGGGCAAATACGGCAATTTCCGCCGGGGCTTGATGTGGTATCTCGACCGGTATTACAAGATTTCCGATTTCGATGCGACCGACCGGATTCTGGAAAATGCCTCGAAATGCAATCTTTCTCCACAGGAACGGGAACGGCTTGATGATCTGCGTCTGGCGAACCGCCATGCCCGGCTTACTTTTCTGGCAGCCACAGCGAAAGGCGGCGACAAATATGCCTCCGGAAGCAGACTGTATCAGTTCCGTCTCGAGAATAAGGACAAGCTGAACTTCGAATGGTCCCGGCTGTTCGGCATCGAACAGGAATTCGGGGATGTCACCGGGGCCAACGCCGCGGGGGCATACGGTGAATTTGAAGCTTTCCAGCCGCTTCCCTTCCGCTGGCATTTTCAGATCGACCCGAAAGATGTCGGGACCGGGGAAAAATGGGAACTTTCCGAAAAGGGGTTCATTCAGTCGGTATGGGACCCGATCAGCGTGGACCGTCCATGGGAAAGACAGACATTGAAGGAAATGCACCCGGCGCTGAAGAAACAGCTTGAAAACTATGACGGGATCGGATGGTATGGCCTTGTTTTCAAGGTGGATTCGAAATGGAAAGGGAGCAAGGTATATCTTTACTTCGGGGGCGTGGATGAGTCCGCGTGGGTGTGGGTCAACGGCAGAAAAGCCGGGGAACGCCTCTACAAAAATGCCGATGACTGGAAACAGGCTTTCACCATCCGGATCGATGAGCAGATCGACTGGTCGAAACCGGAGCAGATTCTGGTGGTCCGGGTTCAGGATACCGGCGGGCAGGGCGGAATATGGAAACCGGTCGCGTTGGTCAAGAAATAAGTAGAGGGAAAGGACCCTGTTCATGAAAACAACCGCTGTAATTTTTGCACTGGCCGTATCGGCCGTCCTTCTCGGAGCCGGGGAGAAAAACCTGATCCGGAATCCGGATTTTCTGGCCGCGGCAAGGAACGAATGGCATTGCAACGCCCCGAAAAATTTTCTTCCGGGCAAGGATGGCAACCGGAACTTCGTGGAAATGAAGGGGAATACTCCCCCGAAGGAATTCCAGCGGATGATCCAGTCCATTTCCCTGAAGCCGGAAGGACTTGCCGGAAAAGAAGCCATCCTGAGCTTTGACGCAAAGGTCGATAAACTTTCCGGGAAAGTCAGTTTTGCGGTTCGGGAGATTGACAAAAACGGGAAAAGCCTGCGCTATGAAACCATTGCGCTGACAAAATACGACAAACATGACTGGAAAAAATACAGCCGGACTTTCAAAATTTCCCCTGAAACGGCTTCCATCGCTCTCCACATCACCGCGGATTATGTCGGTTCGGAGGATGCGGTTCGCTATGCCGACCTGAAACTGATCCTGAAATAAAAAAACGGTCGGGCATTTTCATGTCCGGCCGTTTTTTTTCTGACGAATCGATTACTTCTTGAGCGTGATCTTGACACTCTTGAAG
>CAYWZD010000706.1:0-2126 GCA_964462755.1 uncultured Victivallales bacterium
TCCGGGAATCTCCGGTCGTGATGATCTATCCCGTGCGCGGACACGGCGACGACAAAGGGCGTATGACCGTTGGCAACGAATATTTTCCCTATGAAAATGCCATGCCCGTCACACGGAAACTGGCGGAGGCATTCGACAGCCGCATACTCTCCCTGCTGATGCACTGGGAAGGAACCGCCCCGTGGGCTCCGCCGTATGTCTGGCCGCCGTTCGGAGGCGTCGTACTCCTGAAAAAATACGCGGAACAGCTTCATGAGGCAGGCCATTATCTCGGGGTTTACTGTTCCGGGACGGCCTGGACGCAGAGGAGCTGCATCACCGACTACTCCCGCGAAAAAGAGTGCGAAGAACAGGATCTGCGCAAACACATGATCCGCGGCCCGAAGGGCGAAATCGAGGCTGTGATCTGCAACGGCGAACAGTCCCAGCGGATCGGGTTCGACCTCTGCCTGACCGAGGAATGGTCGCGCAAAACCCTGATCGGCGAACTCGACAAACTGACGGAATGCGACATCGACTACGCCCAGTTCTTCGACCAGAATCTCGGAGGCGGCTACCACACTTGTTATTCCCGCGAACACCGTCATCCGGGAGTCCCCGGCGCGTGGCAGACCGAAGCGATGAAGTCCCTGCTGGATGAAATGCTCACAACTCTCCGCCAAAAGAACAGCAATATGATTCTCGGATGTGAAGCGGCTTCTGCCGACGCCTTCCTGAAGGAACTGCCGTTCAACGATCTCCGCGCCTGCTGGAACTGGGGGCGTGGCATTCCCGTTCCCGGATACCAGTTCGTCTTTCATGAATACGTGAATAATTTCATGGGCAACCAGTGCGGGATCGCCGACACGATCGACTGCAAGGCCTCGCCCGAAAACCTGCTCTATCGCATCGCCTGTTCTTTCAACTCCGGCGACCTGCTTTCCGTGGTCCTCAAGGACGGCGGAAAGATTCACTGGGGATGGGGCGTACTCTGGGAAATGCCGGGTCCCGAACAGGAAAGCGTCCTGACCCTGATCCGTAACCTCAACGCGGCCCGGAAACGATACGGCGAATTCCTCCAGTATGGCAGGATGGAGAAACCGCGACTCGAAATCCACGGAGGAACCCTTCCGCTTCATGCGGGCGGACAAGTCCTGACGCTGGACTCCTTCACCCATTCCGCATGGACCTCCCCGGACGGGCAAATGGCCGAAATCATCGCGAACTACCTCCCCGGACCGCAGACCGTCCGATGCAAAACCCGGAAGGGATTCCGGATGATCGTCGACGGCGTCCCGCGCGAAAGCGACACCTTCGAACTCAAAGAGCTGGACGCAATCCGCATTTCCGTCGAAAAAGAAAATTGAAGGAACAATAAGGAATCAGCACAATATTTTTTCTGTCAAAATCAACCCGAAAAGGAAGTGAACGCATGAACTGGAAATTCAGGATTGCACTGGGATGCCTCGTTCTGGGATTGTACTGTCCGGCGCAGGAGCCGGGCGCGCCAATCTTCGCCGACAGTTTCGACACCAAGGATACCTTCGCCGAAAACTGGGCTTCGAGGGGAAACATCAAATCCGCCGACGGCAAGGCTGAATTCATCGGCGGCGACATGACGCTCCGCCACGAACTTCCGCCCGAATTCTATGCCGAATGCGATCTCTCGATGGAACACGACATGAAGAAGCCGGCCGGGTTCGGCGGCATGATGATCGGCCCCTTCCGTTTCCAGGTCAAACCCGAAGGCGTCTCCTTCCTCCTCTGGAACGAAATCGGCTCGAAACAGAGCAAGGGGACTTACCTGAAAATCGACAATTTCGAACTCGGGCGTCCGGTTCATACCGCCGTAGCACGCACGGTCAAAGGAGATATCGCCACTTATACATATTTCATCAACGGAAAAAAAATCGGCTCTTTCAAGGCGAGTCTGCCGGAGAAGGACAAAAACGGAAAACTGCCGGCGCTTTTCTTCACTTCCTGGCGGGTGGATAAAATGAATATCGACAACTTCCGCCTCAGCACAGTCAAGAAATCCGCGGACGAGTCGCCGAACTTGACGGTCAACAGCTCGTTCGATGCGCTTCAGGAAGGCTTCCCGCTCTACGTCACCCGCCAGAGCACCGCGGACTTCACCCTAGGCAAAA
>CAYWZD010000707.1:0-2122 GCA_964462755.1 uncultured Victivallales bacterium
CGGTCAGCCGGTCCGTTCCGGCAATGTACAAAGCCTTTCTTTTTACTTCGAACCGTTGGGATGTCCCCGCGGGGTCGGGAAACTCGAAGGAGCGTCCGGGAAGCCCCGCCGCCGCACAGCAGTCGGTGACCGCCGCAAAACGGCCGAGTCCTTTGGTCCGGTAAAAGATTTTAACCAGTTCCGGAGAGAGATGGACACCGTCGCAGATGACCTCGCAGGTGAGGGCGTCATTGACAAGGCATTCCAGCAGAGGACCGTCATGTTCGTAGCGTCCCTGATGGCAGCGGATGTCTCCCTCGAAGTTGTTTCCCAGATGCGTGATATGTGAAACGCCATGTGCAACGGCGTTACGCAGTTCCTTCGCACTGCATGAAGTGTGTCCAGCGGCCGCCGTGATTCCATAGTCGCACAGAAGCTCAATCAGATCGCATGTTCCCGGCACTTCGGGCGCAAGCGTCATCATTTTCACCACGCCCGGAGCCTCCCGGAAGAGCTTCCGGAAAAACGGAAGATCCGGAGGTGTCAGCAGGGATTCGGTCATTCCGCCGGCATTCCGGAGACAGGGACCTTCCAGATGAATTCCTTCCAGACGCGCACCGGAAAGTCCCTCCTCCATGATTTTCCGGCAGAACCGCAGATATTTCCTCATGAGCGCCGGCGGCGCCGCGGAGAAGCTCGCCAGAAATGAGTTTGTTCCACGCTTCTCGAGAAAGCGGGAAAATGTCTCGTAGACCCCGCGGTCCAATTCCGTTGTTTTATGTCCGCAGGCCCCGTGAAAATGGATTTCCGTAAATCCGCCCGGTATTTTCGTCAAGTTCACAAAGGTTCTCCTTTCAAAAGCTTGCGGAGGTCGGCAAGAATGTCGGCATCGATTTCCCTGCCATGCTCAAGACTTGCCCCGTCTGCACTTTTTGTAAACCAGCGTTTTCTTGGTTTTGTCATGTTCACGCCTTCGGGACAGAGGTCCAACATTTGTGAGGTTTCGCTGATTCCGGCGTGATCCCCGTGCCATTTTTCCTGGAGACGCGGCGACTTCAATGGGTGAATCTGAATCCAGTTGAAGGGATTTTCCCCCTTCCCGTGATGTTTTTCATAGTAGTCGGCGGAATCCTCACATCCCCACCAGCCCTCGCCTCTTTCCTTTTCCAGGAATGCGAAAATGGCCTGACGCGCTCCAAGTTTGAAGGCCAGATCGGTGGGCATTCCCTGCATGAAGTTTTCGCTCTGATGCGCGAAAAAGCAGTGAACATTCCGGAACCCGATCCGGAGCAGGCTGGCAAAAAGGTCTTTTGCAAACAGATTGAGCGTTTCGGAAGGAATGTGAATGGTTCCATGCCGTTCCGGGACTTCCACCGCATAGCTGGCCGCCCCGTAGAAGAAAGGCGGAAACAGGATCATATCCATTTCCTTTTCCAGTTTTTCGAGCATCCGCAGCGGAATCAGGCCATCCGTGCCGAAGGACAGATGATCGGCATGATACTCCAATACGCCGATGGGAAGGATGGCGGGCCAGTTCTCCGAGAGGGCACGCTCGAGTTGTTCCGGAAACATCAGTTCATAGCGCATTTTCAAATTTTCCTTTCAAGGCTCGATCAGGACTATATTGTATTTTATTGGTATTATAATTTCATTTCATTCTATTGTCAAGGGACGGAACGGAATATTTTGACAAAAAAGGGCTTTTCGCGGCATTTCTCCTTGCACCGGTCCCGGAAAGGAATATATTAATGAATTGAATGAATTGAAAAATGCGGCATCGGACATGAAAAGCATAACGACGAAACAGGCAAAACTGTACAATACTCTGGTTTTTCAGATTCGGTCGGGCGATCTCCGGATTGGCGACCGCATTCCATCGGAAAGAATGCTCGGCCAGCTCAATAACATCAGCCGGGTCACGGTTCGGCTGGTGATCGACGCCCTGTGCGCGGAAGGGATTCTCGAAAGGCGCGGACGCTACGGGATATTCGTCACGGGTGTGCCTGCCCCCGGAAAACGGGAGAGCTCCCGCAAGGCCTCCCATGTGGCGTTTGTCTATTTTTCCAGTCTTCCCGATTCACCGATGGATCAGGTTTTCGCTACGGTTTATGCGGGAATCGAATCCTTCTGCGCCGGAGAAAAG